>DATACN010000020.1:0-11551 GCA_036258995.1 Thermoleophilaceae bacterium
GGCCGACGCCCGCGCCGCCGAAACGCCCCGCGCCGCAAGCCGGTCAGAAGCCGAAGGTGGCTCCCGCCCCCGTGGCCCCGAAGGCCCGCTCGCCCGTGGTGGCCCCGCGCGCGCGGGCGCGTGCCACGCCGACGCCTGCACCGCGCGAGAAGCCGACCGTCGTCGAGTAGCCATCTCCCCCGCCGGCTAGCCCATTCCCGCCCCCACGATCGACGAGCTGACGATCGCCGACCCGCCTGAGGCGTGGGCAGCCATCGGGTTCGATCCCGAGGGCGACGTACTAGAGCTCGGCAGCGTGCGGTTGCGCTTCGCCGGCCAGTGCGAGCAGCGGGGCATCGTCCGCTGGTCGCTGCGCGACCTGGATGGGAAGGAGCTCGACGGGCTGCCCACCGAGACCTCGACGCGGCCTCCCGTCGCCGGGCGGCCGCAGCCGAACGGCGTGCTGGCGATCGACCACGTGGTGGCGTTCACGCCCGACCTCGACCGCACGCGGTCGGCGCTCGAGGCGGCGGGCCTCGACTTTCGCAGGCTTCGCGAGGGGCCGACCCCGGGCGGCGCGCAGCGCCAGGCCTTCTTCCGCATGGCCGAGGTGATCCTCGAGGTGATCGAGGCACCGGAAGGGAGCCGCATCCGCGAGAACCCGGACGGGCCCGCGAGGCTGTGGGGCCTGGCTTTCCTGGTCGAGGAGCTCGAGCCGCTGGCGGACCTGCTCGGGGACCGGCTCGCCGAGCCGCGCGATGCCGTCCAGCCCGGGCGCCGCATCGCCCCGCTGCGGCGCGAGGCCGGTCTGGGGCCGGCTGTGGCGTTCATGACGCCCGGGCCGGGCGCCATCTGACCCGGGCACCTGACGCACACGCCCCGCGCGTCCTTTACATTCGCGGGCGGATGCGGAGAGGGAGCGCGGGGATGCTCGCTCTGGCCCTGGCGGCGGTGCTTGTCGCAGCTGCCCCTGCGCAGGCTGCACGGCCGGTCAAGAGCCTGCGCGGCGAGCGCGGATTCGACGCGGTGCTGCGCACGACCTCCTACGGCATCCCGCACATCCTGTCCCGGAGCTACGCGGGCATGGGCTACGGCTATGGCTACGCGCTCGCCAGAGCCAACATCTGCACCCTGGCCGACGTCTACACGACCGTTCGCGCAGAGCGGTCGCGCTACTTCGGGCCCGACGCGAACTATCGCTTCGAGGGCAACGGCGTGATGGTCAACAACCTCAACAGCGACTTCTTCTTCAAGCGCATCATCGACACGCAGACCGTCGAGAAGCTGCTTGCCCAGTCGCCGCCCAATGGGCCGCGGCCGGAGATCCGCCGCGGCGTTAGGGGCTACGTGCGCGGCTACAACCGCTGGCTGCGCCGGACCGGCGTAGACCGCATTCCCGATCCCACGTGCCGCGGCAAGCCGTGGGTGAAGCCGATCACCGAGATCGATGCCTACCGCCGCTTCTACCAGCTTGCGCTGCTGGCGAGCTCGGGGGTCGCGATCGACGGCATCGCCGCGGCGCAGCCTCTCGTGCCCGGGCCCGGCCAGGCCGGCTCGCCGAGCGACCTGCCGGGCACCCTGCTCGATGGCCTCGGCTCCAACGCCTACGGACTAGGCAGCGAGCACACCCGAAGCGGCCGCGGCATGGTGCTGGGCAACCCGCACTTCCCCTGGCAGGGCGCCGAGCGCTTCTTCCAGGCGCACCTCACGATTCCCGGAAAGGCCGACGCCGCGGGGGCCAGCCTGATGGGCGTGCCGATCATCCTCATCGGCCACACTCGCGGGCTGGCCTGGAGCCACACGGTCTCGACGGCGCGGCGGTTCACGATCTTCGAGCTCCAGCTCGTGCCGGGCTCGCCGACCACGTACTTGTACGACGGCCAGCCGCGGCAGATGCGCGCCGACCGGGTGACGGTGGACGTCGGCAACGGACAGCAGCGCACGCGCACGCTCTACTCGAGCCACCACGGCCCGGTGTTCACCTCGCTGCTCGGTCTGAGCGCGTTCCCCTGGACGCCCGCCAAGGCGTTCGCGCTGGGCGACGCCAACGCGCCGAACTTCCGCTACCTCAACCATTTCTTCGAGACCAACCGGGCGCAGACCGTGCGCCAGCTCGACCGGGTGCTGCGGCGTAACCAGGGGATCCCGTGGGTCAACACCATCGCCGCCGACTCGCGGGGTGAGGCCTACTACGCCGACATCAGCGTGGTGCCGCACGTAACCGACGAACACGCGGAGCGCTGCAACACGGCGGCCGGCCAGGGCACCTTCGGCACCTCCCTGCGGGTGGCGATACTCGATGGCTCGCGCTCGGATTGCGAATGGGGCCGCGACGCCGACGCGATCCAGCCGGGCACCTTCGGCCCCAGCCACATGCCGCACCTGTTCCGGCGCGACTACGTCACCAATTCGAACGACAGCTACTGGCTGTCGAACCCGGAACAGCCGCTCGAGGGCTTCGCCCGGATCATCGGCGACGAGGGCACCGGGCGCACCTTGCGCACGCGGCTGGGCCTGCTGATGGTGCAGGACAGGCGCTTCGGGCTGCGCGAGCTGATGCGGACCGTTCAGGACAACCGCGTGTACTCGGGCGAGCTGTTCCGCGATGAGCTGGTGGCGATGTGCGAGTCGGGGCCCTACGACCAGCAGGCATGCGAGGTGCTCAAGGCGTGGAACCTGCGGGACGACCTCGACAGCCCCGGGGCCGTGCTGTTTCGCCGCTTTGCCACCCGCGTGCTCACAGCCCCCGGCGGCGTCGTCTCGCCGCCCGGCGTCTTCCGGGTTCCCTTCAACCGCAATGACCCGGTCAACACGCCGCGCGGCCTGAACACCGAGAACCCGAACGTACGCCAGGCGCTGTCGGACGCGATAAACGACCTGAAGTCGAACGGCATCCCGTTGAACGCGGGGCTCCGCGAATATCAGACCGAGGCGCGTGGCCCCCGCCGCCACCCCATACACGGAGGCCCGCACACCACCGGCGTCTTCAACGTGATCACGGCGCCGTTCGCCGGGCGAGCCGGCTTCGACGACGTCATTCACGGCTCGAGCTTCGTGATGGTGGCCGAGATGCGCCGCCGCTGCCCGGAGTCCCGCTCGATCCTCACCTACTCCCAGTCCGCCACCGACACGACCTCCCCGCACCTCGACGACCAGACCCGCCTGTACTCGAACAAGCTCTGGGTGGACATGCGCTTCTGCGCCGGGGAGATCCTGCGCGACCGGGCCCTGCGAGTGCTACAGCTCGGCTGCGTGGATGCCGCGGGCTTCCGCTCGGTCGGCGTCGGCGGCCGCTCGGGCCGCCTGCGCTTCCGGCTGCGGCGCCGCCTGCGGATGCCCGCGCGGGTCACGGTGCTGCGTGCCGGCCGCCGCGTGGCGCGCTTCCGCCGCCGCGGCCGCTCCTTCACCGCGCGTCGCCGCCTGAGGGACGGCAGCTATGTGGCCCGCTTCACGATCCGCAGCCCGACCGGAAAGCTCGACCGCCGCGCGGTCCCGTTCCGGGTGGAGGGCGGTGACGTGAAGGGCGGCAAGCGCGCCCGGCGGCTGGGCCGATGCCGCCGCCAGCGACCGAGCTAGGCCACCCAAACGCGGTCGGGTCGTGCGTGGCGGATTGGCCCTGGTACGAGACTAATGTCTAAGACGTGATCGAGACCGCGACATTCGGGGCCGGCTGCTTCTGGAGCGTCGAGGTGGAGTTCCGCAACACGCCGGGCGTCGTCGACGCCGTCGTGGGCTACATGGGCGGCCACCTCGAGAACCCGACCTACGAGGACGTCTGCACCGACACCACCGGGCACGCCGAGGTGGTAGAGGTCAAGTTCGATCCCGACGAGGTCTCCTATGAGGAGCTGCTCGAGACCTTCTGGGGCTTGCATGACCCCACCCAGCTGAACCGGCAGGGGCCGGACATCGGCACCCAGTACCGCTCGGCGATCTTCGTCTACGACGACGAGCAGAAGCGCGCCGCCGAGGCGTCCCGCGAGGCCGCCCAGCAGCGCTTTCCCCGGCCGATCATGACCACGATCGAGCCCGCCTCGACCTTCTGGAAGGCCGAGGACTACCACCAGCGCTACCTCGAGAAGCGGGGCCTGGCGACCTGCCGGATCTAGGGCAGCGCGTACTCGCGCACCTCGTCGAGGACGCTCCGCCCCCCGATTTCGATCATGCCGTCGCCGGCGGGGCGGGCGAGGATGTGCGACCCGCGGCCCTGGACGATCTCGATCTCGCGATCGAGCAGCGCGCAGAGGCGCGCGGCCGCGGAGCCGGTGGCTTCGTCCTCCTCGATGCCGATCTCGACGGGGAAGACGCGGCTCCTGACGAGTCCGGCGGCTTCATCCGCCCAGGCCCAGGCGGCGATGAGATCACCGCTCCCCGGCGGCCCCTGGAGCGACTCGACCTCTGCCGCCGAGTCGAGCTCGACGTGCTCGAACTCCGGTCCCCACTCGGGGCGGGCGCTGACGAAGGCGAGGTCGCCCTCGCAGCGCACCCCGACCTCGCCTGCCGGCGGGCGTAACGCGCCAACCGGCGATCCCTCCCGAGCCAGGAGCCACGCGGTGCCCACGGTCGGATGCCCGGCGAACCCGAGCTCCACGCTGGGGGTGAAGATCCGGATGTCGCCGCGCTCCCGGTCATCCACGAAAACGGTCTCGGCGAAGCCGAGGTCGGCGGCGATGGCCTGCCGCTTCTCCATGCCGACCTCGTCACCGTGCAGGAACACGCCGAGCTGATTGCCGAACTCGCCCGCACCGTCGCAGAAGACCCGCAGCAGGTGGTAGGTGCTCAACGCTCCTGCCGCTCCTCGCGCAGCTCCTCCCGTTGCTCGAGCCGCTGCTCCTGAAGCTCCTGGCGCTCACGCAGCCGGTCCTCACGAGCCTCGAGCTCCGCGGCGCTGGTGGGGCCGAACTGCGCCGTGACCACCGCTATCGCGATCGCCACTATCGCCAGGGCGACCAGTAGGGACAGCAGCATCTGGCGGGTCTGCGCGCTCATGAGTCGGCGAGGAAGCTGCCGGCCGAGGTCAGCCAGGTCACGGCGAGCAGCGCGAACACCGCCATCCCCAGGTACGGGAGGAAGCGCCCCAGGCCGTGGAAGAAGCGCAGCACCGCGACCTTGAGCGCGAGCGCCACAAGCAGCCCGATGGCCGACGCGACGTGCAGCGCCTCGTCGTCCTCGACCTCGAAGTAGGAGATGCACATCAGGGCGACGATCACCACGAGCACGAGGATCGTGTCGCCGGCCGCTCGGTGCGCCTTCGAGGCGGGGCCCGACTCCAGGAACGAGGGGCGCAGCTTGCCGTAGCCCACCGCGATCAGCACGAGCTGGTAGCAGGCGAGCGCGAGCACGACCGAGGCCAGCACCACCTTGACCTCGGTGACGTTCCCGCGCGTCAGATCCTCGACGAGGCCTTCCACCTGCTGGGTTCTAGCAACCAGGTCACCCGTTACCATCGCCACGTTCGCGGGAGGAACCTGACACGCTCTGTCGCGGTCTTCTGCGGGCTGATGGCCGTCGGGGCGGGGAGTCTTGCCGCGGCCGAGCCCGCCGATGGTCCCATGGCCGCGAACGTCTCGCCGCAGGAGCAGCCGCCGGTTCCCTCGCCGCCGGCTGAGGGCGAAGCCGCGGTCTTTCCCGTGCACGGGGAGGTCGGCTTCGGCGAGAGCGCCGCGCGCTTCGGAGCCTGGCGCGGCGGCCGCAGGCACGAGGGCCAGGACCTGTTCGCGCCCGCCGGATCGCCGCTGTTCGCGCTGCGCGACGGCAAGGTCGTCGAGACCGGCGATGACGGCGGCCGCGGCAACTACATCGCGGTCTTCAACCCCGATGTCGACCAGACCTGGGTCTACCTGCACATGAGGAGCCCGGCCCGAGCGAAGCCCGGGGACTGGGTCAGGGCGGGCCAGCGCGTCGGCGCCGTGGGCTGCACCGGCTCCTGCTGGGGCGACCACCTCCATCTGGAGCTGCGGCGCGGACGCACTCCCTACGGCAAGCCGGTCGACCCGCTGCCGCTGCTCCGCAGCCTGCAACCTCGCTGAGGCCGGCGGCTGTACCTTTCGTCCAGTGGCCGTGAGGCGGGAGCTGGTTGGGCTTGCGACGGTGTCGGTCGCCCTGCTCGCGCCCGGGCCGGCCCTCGCCGCGCCCACCCCGATACCGCAGGATCCGACGCCCGGCGACGTTAGTCGCTATGAGGGAGCGCCCGCTTCGCCGCGGAGGATCGCGGCGCGCGAGCCACCGCGCCATCCCTTCATGGCGCCCAACGGGAGGAGCAACCTGCACAACGACGCCTTTCAGACCGACACCAATTGGATCGCGGGTCCGCTCGGCCGCGACATGGAGGTGCTGTCGAACGCCCAGTTCGCCGACTGCGCTTCGGTGACGTTCGACTCGCGCGGGCGGATCGTCACGATCTGCGTCGGCGTCGAGGGCCCGCGGCTCGTGATGATGGACGCGCGGACGCTCGACACCCTCCACGTGCACCCGCTTCCGCCGCGCATACCGGGCACGGGCAGCATCTTCAACGACTTCGCCGGCGGCGGCTACTTCTACCTCGACAACCGCGACCGGGCGGTGGCGCCGACGACCACCCGCCACGTGTTCGTCGTGGCAGCGACCGAGTCCGGCTTTCAGATGGAGCGCGACTACGACACCAGCACGGCGGTGCCGCCGGGCGACAAGATCATCTCCGCCCTCCCCGACTGGTCGGGGCGGATCTGGTTCATCTCCACGCGCGGCGTGGTGGGGACGATCGAGCCCGACAGCGGCACGGTCCGCCCGCATGACCTGAAGGAAGACATCTCGAACTCCTTCGCGGTTGACGATGAAGGGGGTGTGTACGTCGTCACGCAGAAGGCGCTCTATCGCTTCGACGCCGCGCCGGACGGATCCCCCTCGGTGACCTGGCGCGAGGAGTACCGGAACTCCGGCATCGCGAAGCCCGGGCAGGTGCATGCGGGTTCGGGCACCACGCCCACCGTGATGGAGAGCGGCCGGGTGGCGATCGCCGACAACGCCGACCCCATGAACGTGGTCGTGTACCGGCGGGCCCGCAGCGTGACCGGCAGCCGCGTCGTCTGCACCCAGCCCGTGTTCGAGGAGGGGGCGTCGGCGACCGACCAGTCGCTGATCGCCGCCCGCAACTCGATCGTGGTGGAGAACAACTACGGGCACGGCAACCCGATGTCGGTCAACGACGGCAGGACCACCACACCGGGGCTCGAGCGCGTGGACATCGTGCGCAACGGACGCGGCTGCCGCAAGGTCTGGCACAGCGACGAGATCGCCCCGTCGGTGGTGCCGAAGCTGTCGGTCGAGACGGGCCTCGTCTACACGTACACGAAGCCGGCGCGCGATGACGGCACGGATGCCTGGTACCTGACCGCGCTCGACTTCTGCACCGGTGCCACCCGCTACAAGCGGCTCGCCGGCACGGGCCTCGGCTACAACAACAACTTCGCCCCGGTCACGCTAGGCCCGGACGGGACCGCCTACGTCGGCGCCCTCGGGGGCCTGGTCGCCCTGCGCGATTCGACCCGCCCGGCGGGCCCGCGGGCCAATGCCCGGCGGGGTTGCCCCGCCCGCCTGCGCTTGCGCCTGCGCGTGCGCTACCGGCGGGTTCTCGAGCGCAGGCGCCGCTGCGCGCTCGGTCGCGTCACCGCCGAGGTAGTCGGGCGCGACCGGCGCCGGATCCGTGGCGTGCGGTTCTCGATCGGCCGCCGCCGCGGCGCCCTCGATCGCCGCCGCCCGTTCCGGCGCCGCGTCGGGCCTCGCCGCCACCGTGGAGGCACCCATTCCCACGTGGTCCGCGCGCGGGTGCGGGCCCGCGACGGGCGGCGCGTGACTCTCAGGCGGCGCTTCCGCGCCTGCGCGAGGAGGTAGGCGTGGACCAGGCGCTGCTTCGCAACCGCCTGCTTCTCGCGACCGCGATGTGGCGCGAGGCGAGCAGCGAGCCGCTGCCCAAGATGCCCCCGGGCGACCCCGCCGAGCAGATCGAGGCCTTCGAGCTGAAGCTGGTCGAGCTGCTTTGCGGCCAGGCCACGCCGGAGACGGCACGGGAGGTCGCCGACCAGACCTGGGACCTCGTTCACGACCGTCCCGAAGACGACCCGGTCAAGCGAAGGGTCACCGAATGCCACGAGGAGCTCGCCCGCCTGTCGGCCCACAAGGACGGCGACGCGTGAGCCCCCTCGGCGACCTCTTCGATCGCAGCGTCAAGGCCCGCGCGCTGGCTTACCTGTACGCGTCCGGCGCCATCGTGGGCCTGCTCAGCCTGATCCTCCCGCACGCCGAGGGGGTCAAGGAAGGCCCACTGGTCGGCCTGGCGACTGCCGCCCTGGCGATCGGGGCCGTCATCTACTGGCGCGCCCGGGGGGTCACCGAGTGGCACCTGCACGCGCTCGTGGTCACCGGCACCCTGATGCTCACGCTCGCCAACTACTGGTTCGGGCCCACCGCGCTCTACGCGATGATGTTCTCCTGGGCCGCGCTGTACGCCTTCTACTTCTTCGACCTCCGCCACGCGCTCGCCCACCTGGCCCTCATCGGCGTGTCCTACGCGCTGCTGCTCGTACTCGCGGACCACCCCAGCCCGGCCACGCGCTGGTTGCTCGCCATCGGGACGCCCGCCATCGCCGGACTGCTCATCTCGCGGCTGCTCACGCGGTTGCGCGCCGAGGCGATCAAGGGCGAGCAGAGAGCGGGCGAGCTGCGCCAGACGGAGGCCCGCACGCGGCTCGTGCTCGACAGCGCCCCGGACGCCTTCGTCACGCTCGACCGCGACGGGATCATCACCACCTGGAACGCCGCGGCCGAGCGGATGTTCGGATGGTCCACGCCGGAGGCGATCGGGCGCCCGTTCCGCTCGCTGATCATCGCGCCCGAGTTCAGGGACCTGCACGACGAGCGGCGCCGTGAGCTGATCGAGGCGAAGGGCACGGTGACGGGGCGCCTGTTCGAGATCGAGGCGCAGCGCCGCGACGGCACCCGCTTCCCGGCCGAGGCGACGGTCTCGAAGGTCGTCGAGAGCGGCGACGTCTACCTGCCGGGGTTCATCCGCGACATCTCCGAGCGGCGCCGGCGCGAGGACGAGCGCGAGGCGCTGCTTCGCGAGCAGGCCGCCCGGGCGGAGGCCGAGCGCGTTGCGGAGATGGTCAGCGGCATGCAGTTGCTCGTGGACGCCGCACTCGCCCACCGGACGCTCGGCGACATCGTGGCCGACCTCGTCACCCGCGTGCGCGGAGTACTCCGCGCCGACACGGCGCTGATCTACCTGCGCCAGGAGGACGGCTCGATGAAGGTGGTTGCGCGCGCCGGCCCCGAGCGGGACGGCGCCGACGACCCGATGGGCACTGCCGACGACTTCGCGAACCGTGTCGCCGAGAGCCGTGAGCCGCTGCTCCTGGAGGGTGAGGACTCGGTCATCGGAGTGCCGCTGATGGCCGAGGGAGATGTGACCGGCGTGCTGCTGGTGCGTGCGAGCGAGCCGCGGCGCTTCGGCTCCGAGGACTTGGGCCTGCTGCGGCTGACCGCCGACCGCGTGGCGCTCGGCATCGACCAGGCCCGCGTGTACGAGCGCGAGCACCGGATTGCCGAGACGCTCCAGCGCAGCCTGCTGCCCGAGCGCCTGCCGCAGCTGCCCGGTCTGGGCGTGGCGGCGCGTTACCTGCCCGCGGCCGCCGAGGCCGAGGTGGGCGGCGACTGGTACGACGTGATCCCGATCCCGGGCGGAGAGGTCGGGCTCGTGATGGGCGACGTGGCCGGCAAGGGCCTGGCCGCCGCGTCGATGGTGGGCCAGCTTCGAAGCGCGCTGCGGGCGTACGCGATGGAGGGACATCCTCCGCAGCGGGTGCTCGAGCAGCTCAATCGCCTTGTCTGGACCGAGATGGGGGAGAGCGAGATGGCCACCCTGCTGTTTCTGGTGCTCGACCCCGCCGACGGCGCCGTCCGCTGGGTGAACGCCGGGCACCTGCCTCCCCTCCTGGTGGTGGGCGACCGGCTCGCGCACTTCATGGAAGGCGGCCGGTCGGTGCCGCTCGGCGTGATGCCTTTTCCCACTTTCGAGGAAGTCACGAGCCAGCTCGACCCGGGCGGCACCGTCGTGCTGTATACCGACGGGCTCGTGGAGCGGCCAGGAGACCACATCGACAACGGCCTGGCCCGGCTGGCGGGCGCCGTGCGAGACGCGCCGGCCGACCCCGAGCAGCTGTGCGACCACATGTTGCGGACCCTGGTCCCGGAGGGCGCCGCCCCCGACGACGTCGCGCTGCTGGCGCTCCAGAACGTGCCGATGGCCGACCGCTTCTCGGCCGAGTTCCCGACCGAGCCTCACGCCCTTGCCTCCATGCGCAGCCTGCTGCGGCGCTGGCTGCGCCACGCCCACGGCACCGACCAGGAGATCGCGGAGATCACCACCGCCTGCGGCGAGGCCGCCACCAACGCCATCGAGCACGCCGGGTCCTCGAGCGGTATCCCCTTCGAGGTCGTGGGCCAGCTCGAGGGCCGCGAGATCGACATCATCGTCCGCGACTACGGCGCCTGGCGGGCCCCCCGCTCCGGCGACCAGGGCCGCGGCCTGTCCCTGATCGAGGCTCTGATGGACGAGGTGGAGGTCAGCCCCACGCCGGAGGGCACTTCCATCCGGATGCGGCGTACCTTGAACGGGGAAGCGCCATGAGGAGCGACCTGGTGGACATGAAAGTCGAGCAGCGGGGCGAGGTGGTGGTCGCGCGCGTGACCGGGGAGCTCGACCTGGCCAGCGCCCCCCGGGCCGGCGAGGAGATCGAAGCCGCCGTCCCGCCCTCCGCCCGAGGCCTGGTGGTGGACTTCTCCGAGCTCGACTTCATCGACTCGAGCGGCATAGCGATGCTCTTCACCCTGGCCCGCCGCCTGGGCGGCCGCCGCCAGGAGCTCCGCGTAGTGACGTCCCCCGGCGAGCCGGTCTCCCGGGTGCTCGACCTGGTCGAGTTCGGCCGGGCGGCTCCCCTGCACGCCGACCTGGACAGCGCGGTAGCCGAGATCGCCTGAGCGCCTTCTGCTCTGCAGCTTTTCGCGCGAAGCGGCCGCGGTTGCTCGGGCGAACGGCGGCTGGGTAGGGAGGCGCCCGGTGTGTCGGTGACTGTGCATCCGGTCGCGTATACCGCGACTAACTGCACAACCGCCCGCCGCCGGTATCAGTCCGACTCATCGCGGGTGCGCCCGTAGCGCTCGTAGATCACCCGCGAGCCGAAGGTCCTGGTCTCGATCAGGTCGAGCGGGACGTCTTCGGTGACCGGGGGCAGGAACGGAATGCCGCCACCGACGACGACCGGATAGCGGAACATGCGCAGCTCGTCGACGAGGCCGAGCTCGAACGCCTGCGCGGCCAGGCCGGCGCCGCCGATCTCGACGTCCTCGTCGGTCGCGTCGAGCGCCGCGGCGACCTCCTCGGCAACGGACGCCTCGGCGAGCCGGGCGTTGCCCTGGACGCTGTCGAGCGCGCGGCTGAAGACGACCTTCGGGATCGCGCACCAGACGTCGGCGAACGCGGACCTGGCTTCGTCGACGCGCAGGGACGGATCCGTCTCCCACACGAGCATCGTCTCGT
>DATACN010000021.1:0-11163 GCA_036258995.1 Thermoleophilaceae bacterium
GGTCGAGTTTCGACACGTATACCGGCCATAAGTCGACCAACCCCCCGGGAGCGCCGCCATCCGGCGGTCCCGATCCCCGTACCCAGCCAATCCCCGCTCAGCCCTCCGCGCCGCCGAGGGCCTGAAGCCGCCCGTCATCACCAACGCGCAGGCTCCGCCGCCCGGCCAGCAGCTCACCCAGCTCGTCGCCCACGAGCTCGCGCCGCCAGCCGCTGGCCACCCGCAAGCCGTCTCGGTCCTCGCCGCGCCGGATGGCCCCGACGAGGGCCGCCAGCTCGGCCTGGGTCGCGATCAGCTCGACGGCGATCCCGCTCTCGATCGAGCGCTGGCGCACCAGGGCCTGGGCCAGCGACACGAGCGGCGCGTCCTTCGGCTCGCGCGGCGCGGACTCGGGCGGTGGTGGTGGAGGCTCGCGCCGGCGGCCTCGCTCGACAGCTTCGACCAGCTCGGCCGCGCGCCGGTGGAGGGTCTGCTGCGGCAGCCCGCGGACGTGCTCGAGCTCTCCCCGCTTCTGCGGCCGTCGCCGGGCCAACTCGACGAGAGCCTGGTCGGGGAGGACGAAGGCCGGCGGCCGGTCCATGTCGCGCGCCGTCTCCTCGCGCCACTCGGCGAGCTCGCGCGCGACCGCGCGGCCTTCGGGGTCGAGCCGGCCGAGCCGCGGCAGCCGCTCGTAGGCGCGCTGCGCCCCGCGCTCGTCGCTCGACGACTCCAGCACCCGGCATTCCTCGCGGGCCCAGTCGAGCCGCCCCGCCTCCGTGAGCCGGCGCTCGAGCTCGTCGCCGAGCGCGAGCAGGCAGCGGGCGTCGTCTCGCGCGTAGGCGAGCTGCTGATCGGTCAGAGGACGCTTGTCCCAGCGGGTGAAGCCCTCGGCGCCTCGCAGCCTGACTCCCATCACTCTGCGCACGAGGGCCTCGTAGCCCTCCTGGTTACCGAAGCCCACGAAGCCGGCGGCGATCTGGGTGTCGAACACGTTCGTCACCTCGGCTCGCCAGCTGCGGCGCAGCAGGGCTATGTCCTGGCGGCCTGCGTGCAGCACCACCTCGACCGCGGGGTCGGCCAGGACCGACGCCAGGGGCTCGGGGTCGAAGCTGCCCTCCAGGGGGTCCAGCACGTCGGTGCGGACTCCCTCCTCGGCGGCGGGGTCCGGGACGGCCACCTGGACCAGGCACAGCAGGGCCTGATAGCGGCGCTCGGAGATGAACTCGGTGTCGAGCGCCAGACGCCCGTGCTCGGCCGCCCGGTCGGCCAGCTCCTGGCTCACCGCGGCAGCCCCGCGATCCTAGAGCTCGGCGTCGCGGTCGCGGCTGATCTCCGCGCCGCCGGGCGGCGAGGCGTCGAGCTCGTTCTCGTTGGCGTCCAGGGCCACGCGACCCTCGACGATGTCCTCGACCTGCTCGCCGCGAGCGAACAGCTCGTCGCCGCCCGGGGTCTCGATGCGGAGGCCGTCGAAGATGTCGGCTTCCTCGTCGCCGACCACGGCGATGACATCGCCCACGGTCGCCCCGGAGCGGTCGACAACCTCCCAGCCCGGGGCAATCGCATACCAGGACGTCGGCTCGTCCATCGGCGCACTAGCTTAGAAAAGGTGACGCTGCTTCAAGTGGCCGCCTCGCTGCTCGCGCTCGCGACCGGCGCGGGTCCGGAGCCGCCTCGGGCCGCGGCCCCGGCGCGGTCGGTGGAGATCGGCCGCTCGGACCAGGGCCGCCCGATCCGGGCGGTGCGGATCGGCGCCCCGGGGGCCAGGCTCAACGTGCTCGCGGTCGGCAGCATGCACGGGAACGAGCCTGGCGGCAAGGCTGTGACGGCGCGCCTTCGCGGCGCGCGGCCTCCGCGCGGGGTGGCGCTCTGGATCGTGCACGACCTGAACCCCGACGGCAGCGCCGCGAACACCCGGCAGAACGCCAATGGGGTGGACCTGAACCGCAACTTCCCGTACCGCTGGCGGGCGATGGGCAGCCCCTTCGACCACGACCACTCCGGGCCCGCGCCGGGCTCGGAGCCCGAGACGCAGGCGGCGATGCGGCTGATCGAGCGCATCAAGCCGCGCGTGAGCGTCTGGTACCACCAGGCGCTGCGGATGGTGGTCCGCAGCAGCGGAGACCCCGCGCTCGAGCGCCTCTACTCGCGCGGAAGCGGCCTGCCGCGGCGACGGCTGCCACCGTATCCCGGCACGGTGGTCTCTTGGCAGAACCACGGGTCCCGCGGCGACACCGCTTTCGTGGTGGAGCTCGACGGGGGCGTGAGCTCCTCCGAGGCGGGGCGCAACGCGCGCACCTTCATGGCCCTCGCCCGCGCAGTCGCGCCGCCGCGCGTGGTGTCGCGGCCGATCCCGTTCCCGGACAAGCGCAAGCAGGACATGCGCGAGTACGCGCAGCGCCACTACGGGATCTCCGACTTCCGGCTGCGGCGCCCGCGCGTGATCGTGCAGCACTACACGGTCACCGACAGCTTCCCGCCGGTGTTCAACCACTTCGCGCAGAACGTGCCCGACCCCGAGCTGGGAGAGCTGCCCGGCCTGTGCACGCACTACGTGATCGACCGGGACGGGACGGTCTACCGGCTCGTCCCCACGAGCATCATGTGCCGCCACACCGTCGGGCTGAACTGGACCGCGATCGGCATCGAGCACGTGGGCCGAAGCGACGGCCAGGTGATGGGCAACGCGCGGCAGCTTCGGGCGTCGCTGCGCCTGACGCGCTCGCTTCAGGGCAGCTTCGGGATCCGCACGCGCAACGTGATCGGCCACAACGAGAGCCTGTCGTCGCCCTTCCACCGCGAGCGGGTGGCGGCCCTGCGGCGCCAGACCCACGGCGACTTCCGCCGCGCGACCATGGCCCGTTACCGGCGTGCGCTCGGGCGCCTTCCGGCGCCCGCCAGCGTCCGGGCCTTGAACAGCCCGTAACGCACCCACAGCACGACCACGTCGGCCATCACGCTCCAGAGGTGGCCGAGCGGGCCCGTGAAGAGCCAGGCGGCGAGCCGTTCGGCCGGGCCGCGATGCAGCCGGTAGGGGGCGGGGGAGCGCACGGGCGCCACGCTATCGTCAGCCGCCCGTGGCGGCCGTGAAGACCTCGACTACAGAGCTGGGCGATTCGCGCGTGCGTGTAGAGGTCGAGGTGGCGACCGAGGCGCTCGAGCGCGAGCTCGAGAGCGCGGCCGGCGCCATCGGGCGCGAGATGCGCGTGCCGGGCTTTCGCAAGGGCAAGGTGCCGCCGCAGGTCGTGATCCGGCAGGTCGGCCGCCAGGCGGTGCTCGACGAGGCGGTCCGGCGCGCCCTCCCCGGCTGGTATGAGGAGGCGCTCCACGACGCCGGCGTCGCGGCTGTCGGAGACCCCAAGGTGGACCTCAGCGACCTACCCGAGCAGGGGGCGCCGCTGGCTTTCTCGATCGAGGTCGGCGTCATCCCCGAGGCGGAGCTCGGCGACTACAAGGGAGTCGAGGCGGGGCGGCGCGAGCCCGAGGTCAAGGACGACGAGGTCGACGCCGAGCTCGAGCGGTTGCGCGAGTCGCTCGCCTCGCTCGAGACGGTCGATCGCGCCGCCGAGGACGGCGACTTCCTCGTGCTCGACTACGTCGGCAAGGTCGACGGGGAGCCGTTCGAGGGCGGCGAGGCCCGCGGCTACCTGCTGGAGCTCGGCTCCGGCCGGCTCATTCCCGGGTTCGAGGAGCAGCTTGGGGAAGCGCAGGCGGGAGAGAAGCGCCAGGTCGAAGTGACCTTTCCCGACGACTACCCCGCCGAGGAGCTGGCCGGCAAGCAGGCCGTCTTCGAGGTGGAGGTCAAGGAGGTCAAGCAGAAGCGCCTTCCCGAGCTCGACGACGACTTCGCCGTGGAGGCGGGCGGCTACGACACGCTCGCCGAGCTGCGCGAGGAGATCGCCGGCCGGCTGCGCGACGCCGAGGAGCGCTCGATCGAAGGCGAGTTCCGCGAGGCCGCCGTCGATGCGGTCGTTGCGCAGGCCAAGCTCGACGTGCCGCACGAGCTGGTCCACGAGAAGGCGCATGAGATGTGGCACCGCACCGCCCGACGGCTGGCCGCGCAGGGCGTGGACCCGCGCCGTTACCTCGAGCTGTCCGGCAAGACCGAGGAGGAGCTCGTCAAGGAAGCCGAGCCCGACGCCGAGCTGGCGCTCAAGCGCGAGGCCGTGCTGTCGGCGGTCGTCAAGCGGGAGGGGATCGAGGTCTCCGGCGAGGAGGTCGAGGAGGCGCTGCGGCAGGCCGTCGAAGCGTCCGCCGGCGGGCGCGAGGTCAGCGAGAAGCAGCTCAAGCGGGCGCTCAAGCGCGCCCGCTCCCAGGGCGCGGAGGACGCGCTGCGAGAGGACATCGCAATGCGCAAGGCCGTCGACTTGGTCGTCGAGCACGCCAGGCCGATCCCGGTCGACCAGGCTCGCGCGCGCGAGAAGCTCTGGACGCCCGAGAAGGAGGGCAAGGAGAAGGCCGGCAAGATCTGGACGCCGGGTTCGTGAGGGCGAGGTCGCCCGCCGCGTCGGCCGCTCGCGCCCGCCGCGGTCCCGCCGGGGCCCATCGCTAGACTGGCGCGCCCATGAGCCCCCTGGTTCCCATGGTCGTCGAGCAGACTTCGCGCGGCGAGCGCGCGTTCGACATCTACTCGCGGCTTCTCAACGAGCGGATCGTCTTCCTCGGCACGCCGGTCACCGACGACATCGCCAACCTCGTCGTCGCCCAGCTCCTGCACCTGGAGTCCGAGGATCCCGACAAGGACATCTCGCTCTACATCAACTCGCCGGGTGGCTCGGTGTACGCGGGTCTCGCGATCTACGACACCATGCAGTTCATCAAGCCCGACGTGCAGACCATCTGCGTCGGGATCGCGATGTCGATGGGCGCGCTGCTGCTGGGCGGCGGCGCCGACGGCAAGCGGATGGCGCTGCCCAACGCAAAGATCCTGATCCACCAGGTCTCGTCGGCCTTCCAGGGCCAGGCCTCGGACATCGAGATCCACGCCAAGGAGATCATCGACGTCCGCCGCCGCCTCGACGAGATCCTCGCGAAGCACACCGGTCAGGACCTGGAGAAGGTCTCGCGCGACACGGAGCGCGACTACTTCATGAGCGCGGAAGAGGCGAAGGACTACAAGCTCATCGACCGCGTGATCACGCAGCACTAGCCGGCCGGTAGTACAGGAGCACGCTTCCCGAGCTGAAGCCTCTGCTCTTCAGCAGCTCCACGCGTAGGTGCCCGCCCGCGCCCCTGAAGACGGACTTGCCGGCGCCGAGGACGACCGGGTTGATCATGAGCCGCAGCTCGTCCAGCAGACCCATCTCGATCAGGCTCAGCGTCAGGGCGGAGCTGCCCAGGATCGCGACGTCCTTGCCTGGGCGCTCCTTGAGCTCGCTCAGCTCGCGTTCGACGTCGCCGGCGATCAGGCGGGTGTTGGCCCATTCGGGCTCGTCCAGCGTCCGCGACACGACGATCTTCGAGAGGCCGTTCATCCTTCGGGCGACCCTGGGGTCGTCCTTCTCTGCCTCCGGCGTGGGCCAGTACGCCGCCATCGCCTCGTAGGTGACGCGGCCGAACAGGAGCGCGTCGACCTCGTCCAGCTGCTGTACCGAGAACTCCTCGAACTCGTCGTCGAGCACCCAGAAGTCGAACTCCCCACCGGGACCCTCGTAGTAGCCGTCGAGGGTCGTCATGATGAAGGCGAAGATCTTTCTCATGGATGCTCCTCCTGGCGGCGGGGGGTGTCGTCCTGACGACTAGACCGGCGCGCGCGCCACGACTCATCGCGCACTGGCCCGCTGCAGGCCTTCCCTCTCCGGCGTATTCGGGCGTCGCTGTAGCTCCAGGCCGTCTATCAGCCGCTCGAGCCCGTACTCGAACTGGGCCTGGGCCGCCGTAGGAGCGATCTCGACGAACCCGACCGTGTAGGCGCCCAACGCCGCCCATGCCGTGCCGGCGTCGTCGCCGCGGAAGCCGGCGGATTCGAGGATTCGAAGGCCGGCGTCCGACAGGGCGGCCATTCGCGGTGCGAGAAGCACGGGGGCGAGGCGCGCCCGGAGCTCCGGGGGAAGCGGCTCCAGCGTTCCCCTGGCCACATCGAGAAGCTTGTGGATCCTGCTTCGCCAAGGGCAGCGGCCGACGGGAAGGTCGATCTCGGCGACGAGGTAGGCGACCAGCGCGTCGACCAGCTCGTCCTTGTCCTGGAAGTGACGGTAGACGGCCATGGGCCAGACGTCGAGCTCCTGCCCGAGCCGCCGCATGCTGAGAGCTTCCCAGCCCTCGCGCTCGAGCACCCGGAAGGCCGCGTCCACGATCCGCTCGCGCGACAGCCTCGCCGGCTCTGGCTCAGCCGAGCGTGCCACGGACCAACCGGGAGGTGGTGTCGCGCCGCATGCGTGTACAGTGTATTGTACGCAGTACACAGGACGGGTACCGTGAGTCTGAGTCGCAGCTCCTACGCACCGAGCGCTCCGCTGGCGGCGGAGGCCCGTGACGCGGGTACGGCGCGCAGTCCCGCGGCCGGGCTGGCCCGGCCGCTCGCATGGGCCGCCCTCGCCGGACAGCTGGTGTTCGTGGCCTCGTGGCTCGTGGCGGGCGCGCTCGACCCCGGCTACTCGCACCTCGAGCAGGGAGTCAGCGAGCTGGGGGCCGGCAACGCCGAGAACGCATGGATCGCGAACGCGGGACTGGTCGTGCTCGGGCTCTCGATCGCCGCGCTGGCGCCGGGGCTTCTTGCGGTGCTTCCACGACGCCGCGCGGCTCTTGTGGCGGCTGCGCTGTTCGCGATTGCGGGACCGCTGCTGGCGCTCGGCGGGGTCTTTCCGCTCGACTGCGGCCTGTCACAGGACCCCTGCGTCGACCGGTGGGAAGCGGGGGAGCTGTCCTGGCAGCACGACGCGCACCTCTGGGTGGGACTGGGATTCGAGGTGGCGTTCGTGCTCACGCCGTTCGCGATCGCACGGTCGCTGTGGCCTCGCCCGAGCGGCCTCCTCGCGCTCGCTGCGGGAATCGATGGAGTGATCATCCTCGCCGCCTTCCAGATCGTCGCGGGCTCGGACGTCGCGGCATGGGGCCTGGCCCATCGCGTCGGGCTTGCCGTGGTTCACCTGTGGGTGGTGATCGTCGCCGTGGGGATCCTCCACTCGACGCGCGAGCGGCCAAGTCCGAGCGAGCTCGTGCCCCTCCGCCCGCGTGAGTTCTTCGAGGGCTCTTGGAGCGGGGAGGGAGAGCTCGTACCGTGGCCGCACTTCGTTTGGCGGCGGTTCCCGCTGCGCTTCCATGCCCGCCGCGAGTTCAAGTGGCTGTCCGAGGAAGTCTGGTTGATGGACGACGTCGCCACGTTCAGGAGGGGCTGGGTCGAGCGGCGCCGCCGTTTCTTCCATCTCGTGAGCCCCGACCGGATCCACGTGACCGCCGACGACGCGCCCGACGGGACCGATCTGATGCTGGAGGAGGCCGGCTACCGGATCGCGCCCTACCGGTTCGTCGTGCCAGTCGGGCCCTTGCGCTTCGTGCTCTGGTGTCGCGAGTCGCACCGCCTGGATCCCGATGGGTCCATCGTCGACACCATGCGCCTCCGCTGGCACGGACTGCCCGTGGCGAGGATCACGATCCGCGCGGACGCAAACCGGGGGCGGCCGTGAGGCGTAAGGCTGCTCTCGGGGTGATGGCAGTCGTTGGCGTGCTGGCCCACGCGTCGCCGTCGGCGGCCGCCGCGGAGCAGGTGACCCTTCGCTACGGACCGATCCAGCTTTCGCCGTACGAGCTCAAGCGAGCGGATGTGACCTACGGCATCCCCACGCCGCAACGCGACGGGTTCATCACGGCGATGGAGGCCGAGGTGGTCGACGGCGCGGGCCGGCCGGTCCCGATTCAGCGGGTGATGCTGCATCACGTGGTCTTCCTGAACGCCGGGGCGCGGCTCGGCGAGCGCCGCGACGCGACGTGCGACCGGTTTGCGCTCTTCGATGCCGAGACCCGGCTTCCCGCTATCGCCGAGCGCTTCTTCGCCGTCGGCGAAGAGCGCGAGAAGCTCATCCTGCCGCCGGGCCACGGCTACCCGATCAGGGCGGCCGACCGCTGGGCCATGACCTGGATGCTGATGAGCCACCGCAGCCGGCGGGACACGGTCTTCATCCAGTACAAGGTCACGGTTGACGACTCACCCGCGCTGGCGCCGGTCAGGCCCGTCTGGCTCGACGTCCGCAACTGCAGGAACGATCCTGTCTTCGACGTGCCGGGCGGCGGGCGGCGAGGGTCGACCTACTCCCGGTCCACGACGTGGACGGTCCCCGAGACGGGCCGGCTGGTGGCGGGCGTGGGGCACGTCCACGGCGGGGGCCGTAGCGTGGTCTTGAGCCAGCCGCGCTGCGGGCAGCGAGTTCTGTTCGACTCCCGCCCCCTCTGGGGCGCCAGGAATCACCCGTACTACCGGGTCAGGCCCCTCCTGCACGAGCCGGGCCCCATCAGCATGCACCAGTTCACCTCCGGCCTCGGCATCCCTGTCGCGGCCGGAGAGCGCCTCCGGCTGAGGGCCACCTACGACAACCGGCTGCCGCACACGCGGGTCATGGGGATCATGACCCTGGGGTTCGTCCCGGACGCGGGGGCGGACACCCGCTGCGAGTCGCCGCTGCCCTCAGACTTCCGCCGCTTCTGGCTGGAGCCCACGGGCCGGACGCGGACGCCCCAGATCCGCGTCCCGATAAACGGGTTCCGGGCCAGCGCCCGCGCCCGTGCCATCCGCCGGCCACCGGGGAGGACGGTGGAGCTCCGGAACGGCTCCACGATCGAGGTCGGCGACGTCTACTTCGCCCCGGCCAACGCGGCGATCCGCTCTGGTGGACTGCTGCGCTGGCGGTTCCTGGGCGACACGCTCCACAACGTGACCCTGGCCAACGGCCCACGAGGGTTCTCCTCGGCGAACCTGAGCCGTGACCGGGAGTTCGGATACCGCTTCCGCAAGCCCGGCACCTACCGGCTCTACTGCGGGCTGCACCCGGTGAGCATGACCTCCACCGTGACGGTCGGGAGGCGCTAGGTGGCGCGATCCGCGGTCCTCGTCGCGGCCGCCGGCGCCGCGCTCGCGCTCGCGGCCCCGGCGGAGGCCGCCTACCGTCCGGCGTTCTCCCTCACGCTGAGCGACGGCCGGCCGGCGGCGGCCCCGGCGGTCACGGCCAGGATCACCCAGGAGCCCGGGGAAAGCGCGAGCCGCCGCCTCGCCGTTCGCTACCCGCCGCAGTTTGGCTTCAACCCCGGCTTCGCGGTGACGGGATGCGCGGCCTCACAAGAGACGGCCGGGGCGTGTCCCGAGGAGAGCCGCGTCGGGAGCTCGCGCGCCGTCACGCTCCTCGGAACCTTCAGCGGACCGGTTTACCTCAGCCAGGACTTCCGGCTGCTCGCGTACCTGCGGGGACCGGCCGGCCTGCCCGAGCAGAAGCTCGAGGGCAAGTTCTACGTCCATTCCGACGGCGGCATCGAGGTGGTCTTCGACGATCTGCCGAACCTCCCGGCGACCCTCGCGGAGACCACGGTCGAGGGCGGTAGCCGCGGGCTCCTGCTCACCCCGCGGCGCTGCGGCAGCTATCGCGTGGCCGGCAGCTTCACCGGCCATGGGGGTGAGGAAGCCCGCTCGGACGTGCCGGTCGAGATCGCCGGATGCGCGCAGCGGCCGGTGATCAGCGCGCTACGCGCAAGGCCGCGCCGGTTCAGAGCCCATACCACGCTCCGCTGGCGGCTTTCACGAGCGGCGGGCCGCACCGACGTCAGCGTCCAGCGCCTGGCCGGCTCCCGCTGGCGCGAGCTACGCATCGTCGCCGGGCCGGGGCGCATCGGGGAGAACCGGCTGCGGGTGGGGAGCCGCCGGCTGCGGCCGGGCCGCTACCGCTTCGTGCTGCGGGCGATAGGCCGCGATGGCCTGGCTTCGCACTCGCGCAGCGTGGGCGCGGTAGTCGTACACGGCTAGACCCGGAGGTCCACCTCGCGTAGGGTGGTGCCATGCGGCGCTGGCCCGTCGCCCTCGTTGTGCTCGCCGGCCTTGCGCTGGCCGCTCCCGCCGGCGCCGATGCCGCCGTACGCGGCAAGACGGTGCGGATCCCCGCCCCGGCCGACGGCGACATCGGGTTCGCGCAGTACCGGGTGACGACTCGCTCGCCGGGGCGGGCGGTGATCCGCAACTCCCGCCGCCTCGGCGACCTCAAAGTCGTGGTATCGGGGCGCCGCATCGCCAGGCGGCGCTACGAGGTGACCGCCTTCCTGATCAATCCCGCGGGGCGCGCGACCGCAGCGCAGGCCGATGCTCCCTTCGGCGTCGCGCTCGGGATCCTCACCGGTACCGACGTCCCGGTCGAGGTCCGCGAGGCGGGTGCTTCTAGGAGCTACCTGAAAATCCTGGACGCGATCAAGTCCAGGTCCGTCAACCGGTTCTGCAGGCGGACGTCCCGCCGTCGTAGCGGCAGGTTCTTCAGGAGCAGGCGCCGGGCCGGCGGCCAACGGGCGGCGACGGGTCTGAGCAACGCGGCGCGGGACTTCACCTGCCAGGAGCGCCCTGTCAGCGAGATTCAGAGTGCCGGCCAGACCCTCGCATCGGCCGGCGTCGATGTGCCCGACTGCTCCGGGACCGTTTCGCCGGTCGCCGGCGACGACAAGGCGGCACGGGCCAACCTCGCCTGCTCCGAGCCCACCATCCTGATCGCGATGCGCGCGCAGACCGGTAACCACGGCGTCACCTGCCAAAGCCCTCCGGGGTCGTTCTGCGCGTGCGGGCCGGCGTGCAGCCCGCTGCCGCCGGAGTCGGCGTGCTTCAACGACCCGAGCGGATTCGAGCTCGGGACGAGCCTCCTGTTCCAGGCCGTTTGGCAAGTGCGCGTCGCGCTCGACAGGGTCAGAGCCGAGTCCGTCCCGCAGGGCGCACAGTCGGTGTCGGATCGAAAACCCGTCTACACCCGTGTGCGCGGCTGACCGCTTCAGGCAGGAACAGTGCAGTCGATTACGTAACTGTGCGGTACCCTCGTCCCGCTGAGGGAGACGCGACTCCGTGGCCCGACCAACCGATTCGAACGAACAGCTCCTCTGCAGCTTCTGCGGCAAGTCGCAGCGCCAGGTAAAGAAGCTGATCGCCGGGCCCGGCGTCTACATCTGCGACGAGTGCATCGATCTCTGTAACGAGATCATCGACGAGGAGCTGACCGGCACCTCGACCTTCGA
>DATACN010000022.1:0-3653 GCA_036258995.1 Thermoleophilaceae bacterium
GCGGGAGTACGACGCCACGGCCGCGGAGCCCTCGGTGGAGGAGTTCCTCCAGCAGGTGGCGCTGTTCTCGGAGCAGGACGCCCTGCGCGACGAGGAGGGGATCGTGACGCTCATGACCCTCCACAACGCGAAGGGGCTCGAGTACGGCGTGGTCTTCGTCATCGGCTGCGAGGACGGCGTCTTCCCCCACTCGCGGGCGATCGAGGCCGGCGACCTCGAGGAGGAGCGCCGGCTGGCGTATGTGGGCATCACGCGCGCCAAGCGCCAGCTCTACCTCACGCACGCGCGCACGCGGCTCCTGTTCGGCAACCGCGACTGGAACCTGTCCAGCCGCTTCATCGAGGAGATCCCGGCCGAGCTCACCGACCGCGACCCCGACGAGCCGACCGGCCCCGACGCAGCGGCCGAGTGGGATCGCGGCGAGGGCGCCACGGCGACCGGCGGGGCGGCCGCGTTCAACCTCGGCGACGATGTCGTCCACGCCAACTTCGGCGACGGGGTCGTGACAGGGCGCGAGCCGGGCGGCCTCGTGGTGGTGCGCTTCGCTGCCGACGGCTCGGAGCGCAAGCTGATGGCCGACTACGCCCCCCTCAAGAAGCGCTAGCTCGGATGAGCGCGCGGATCATCGACGGCAATGCGGTCGCCGGGCGGGTGCGCGAGCGGGTGGCCGACGAGGTCGCCCGCCTGCCTTCGCCTCCGGGCCTCGCCACGGTGCTCGTCGGCGACGACCCGGCGTCGGCCACCTACGTGCGCAAGAAGCGGGAGGACTCCGCGCAGGTCGGCATCGAGTCGTTTCACCACGAGCCCGGCGGCGACGTGTCGCAATCCGAGCTCGAGGAGCTGATCCGCTCGCTCAACGCCGACGAGCGCGTGCACGGCGTCCTGCTCCAGTTGCCGCTGCCGGACCACCTCGATCAGGACGCGCTGATCTCGCTGATCGATCCCGCCAAGGACGTCGACGGGCTCACTCCCGCCAATGCCGGGCTGCTCTTCCAGGACCGCGAGGGACTGGTGCCCTGCACCCCGGCGGGCGTGATGGAGCTGCTGCGGGAGGCCGGCGCCGAGCTCGAGGGGGCGAGGGCCGTGGTCATCGGCAGGTCGATCCTCGTCGGCAAGCCGCTCGCGCAGCTGCTGATGGCCGCGAACGCGACGGTCACCCACTGCCACTCGCGCACGCGCGACCTGGCCGCGGCCTGCCGCGAGGCCGACGTGCTGGTCGCGGCCGTGGGGTCGCCGCGACTCGTGACCGCCGACATGGTCAGCGAGGGCGCCGTGGTGATCGACGTGGGGACGAACCGCGTCGACGACGGACTGGTCGGCGACGTGGACTTCGACTCGGTGATCCAGGTGGCCGGCGCGATCACGCCGGTGCCGGGCGGGGTCGGCCCGATGACTCGGGCGATGCTGCTCTCGAACACGGTCGAGGCGGCCCGCAGACTGCTCGGGGTCCGCGCGGGCGCGTACTAGTCTCCGCCGCCATGGACCTGCGACGGCTTCGGGCGGGGGAGTGGATCACGGCGGTGGCCGGGCTGGTGCTTCTGGCCTCGCTGTTCCAGCCCTGGTACGGACCGGGGGATGCGACCGCCTGGGAGGCCTTCAGCGTTACCGACTTGGTTCTCGCCGCTGTCGGGCTCGTCGCGGTCGCGGTGCTGGTGGTCACGGCCGCGTACGCGGTCCCGGCGCTCCCGCTTGCCCTCGACTCGCTGCTGGCGCTGGCCGCGCTCGTGGCGCTCGGGTTCGCGCTCGTGGCGGCGGGCTCGCTCCCCGACGGCGCCGACTCGCGCGAGTGGGGGCTGTGGCAGGGGCTCGCGGGCGTGGTGGCCGTCAACGCGGGCGCGTGGATCGCGATGCGCGACCAGCGGCTGTCGAAGCCCGGCAGGCCCACCGACCTCAGCGGACGGCCGGTCCCCGACCACCCCGAGGTCGAGCAGGTGCCCGCGCCGGATCCGCGCGGCGCCGCCTCGTCGTGACCCTCACCCGCCTGCGCGTCGCGCACTGGGTCGCCTTCCTGGCCGCGCTGGCGCTCCTGTTCGTGACGGCGATGGACTGGTACAGCACGACCGGTGGCGACGAGGCCCGCCGGATCGAGGAGCTGGCCGATCCCGAAGGCGCCGCCGGCGGCGAGGTGGAGCGCGAGGTGCAGGAGGACGCCCGCGTCGCGGCCGAGGCGGCCGAGAAGAACGCCTGGCAGGCCGACGGCGTGATCGACCGCGTGATCCTGGCCGCCCTGTTGCTGACCGCGGCGCTGGCGGTGCTCGGCGCAATGGCCGCCCGGGCGCCGCGCGAGCGCCGCGAACGGGACCCGGCTGCCGGCGGCGAGGCCGTCCCCGAACCCCGGGCAGCGCCGCGCGGCGCCGTCGCTCCGATCGCCCTGGCGGGCATCTCGGCCGCGGTCACCGCGCTGCTCGTGACCTACCGGATCTTCCAGGAGCCGGGCTTCGACGCCAGCACCACCATCAAGGCGGGCGCCCCGATCGCTCTGCTGGTGCTCGGCGTCATCGCGCTGGCCAGCGCCGTCGCGCTGCGGGCCGAGGCATGAGCGGCCTCGAGCCGGGCCTGGAGCGGTCGGACCAGTTCGAAGTCGACGGGCGGCTGCTGACCGACGTGCGCGGCTCGCTGCCCGTGAGCGTGCTCTCGACGCCGGGGATGATCGCGATGATGGAGCGAAACGCCTCGCTCCTGGCGGCCGACCACCTGCCGGACGGCAAGGCCACCGTCGGCTTCGAGGTCTGCGTCAAGCACGTCGGAGCGGCGGCCGAGGGATCGCACTGCACTGTGCACGCCAAGCTGCGCGAGGTCGCCGACGGCCGCAAGATGCGCTTCGACGTCGAGGTGCGCGAGGGCGACCGGACCATCGGCGTCGGGACCCACGAGCGCCGCGTGATCGAGCAGGCAGGCTTCGGCGGCTAGGCATCAGCCCGCGCCTAGAATCGGCGCTCGATGATCGATCGCGATCAGGTGCTCCACGTGGCCCGGTTGGCGCGGCTGCGGCTGAGCGACGCGGAGGTCGGGCGGATGGGGGATGAGCTTTCGACCATCCTCGACCACATCGAGAAGCTCAACGAACTCGATCTCGAGGGCGTCGAGCCCACCTCGCACGTCGTCGAGCTCGAGAACGTCCTGCGGGACGACGAACCTCGGCCGAGCCTGTCGCACGAGAAAGCGCTGGAGCAGGCTCCGGACGCCGCCGACGGCGGGTTCCGGGTGCCGAGCCCCGGTCAGGGATGAGCATGCTCGAGCTGAGCGCGGCCCAGGCGGCCGAGAAGACGCGTTCGGGCGAGCTGTCGCCGCGCGAGCTGTTCGACTTCTATCGGGAGCGCGCCGCCGCGGACGACCACGGGGCGTTCCTCTGGGTTGCGGACGAGGCACCCGAGAGGCCCGTGGATGGGCCGCTCGGCGGGGTGCCCGTCGCGGTGAAGGACCTGTTCTGCGTGGAGGGCGTGCCGAGCGCGGCGGGGTCTCGCATCCTCGAGGGCTACCGCCCGCCGTACACGGCCACCGCCGTCGAGAACCTCGTGCGCGCCGGCGCCTCCGTGCTCGGGAAGACCAACCAGGACGAGTTCGCGATGGGCTCCTCCAACGAGAACTCCGGGTTCGGGCCCGTGCAGAACCCCTGGGACCGGAGCCGCGTGCCCGGGGGCTCGAGCGGCGGA
>DATACN010000023.1:0-9381 GCA_036258995.1 Thermoleophilaceae bacterium
CGGCTGGGCGGGATCTGCTCGTGCGAGCAGTGAAGGGCGACGAGGGGCACGCCCCGCTTCCTACCCGAGCGAGACCTCCCTCAGTCGGGGCGGTCGGATTTGAACCGACGACCTTTCGGCCCCCAGCCGAATGCGCTACCAGGCTGCGCCACGCCCCGAGTTCGACGGCCGAGTGTAGAGCGGGCGGCGGGAATCGAACCCGTCTCTGAGACCTTGGAAGGGTCTTGTGCAGCCATTACACCACGCCCGCGCGAGCCACGAGTCTAGGCGCTCGGACAGCGTTTGACTCCGAGCTTGCGAACCTCGTAGTCAGGCAGCGCGGGCGGCCTCGCGGCGCTGGACGCGGTCGTCCATGAGCATGCCAAGCACGATCCCGAGCCCGGTCAGGACGAGCGCGACGATCAGGCGGAGGAGCAGGGTCACGTCGATGCCGTTCGAGATCGCCGCTCCGATCGCGAGCAGGATCGGGAAGATGAACGGGATCAGCTTGGTCTTGCCCGGCGCGGCGAACCCGAAGCCCAGGCCGGCGAGGAAGAAGAGTGCGTACCCGACGAATGACACGGGTCAGTTCCTACCACTTTCGCCGACGTGCCGCGGCGGTTCGGGGCGACGCGTTTGCCCGTCCGGCCGCCGGGTACCTCCGGCCAATGAGCCCGCTCGGCCTGATCACCGCCCCCGCACGACTGGCAGCCACGGTGGCCGGCGGCGCTTTCGGCATCGCGATCGACGTTCTGCGCGGCGCCCGCGGCCTGCTCGAGAGCGACGACTCGCCGCCACCGCCACCACCGCCGCGACCGGCCCGGAACGGAGGGCCTACCGAAGCCGTCGCGCGGAAGCCAGCGCGTCGCCCCTCCCCGGCCTCGCCTCCTCATGAGCCGCCCCGCGAGGAGGACCACGTCGACGAGGGCGCTGTCGTGGTGGCGGAGGTCGCCGAAGCCGGCGCGGAAGACGGCGCCGGCGCCCAGCTCGACATCGAGGAACCCTGGGACGGCTACGACCGGATGACCGCCGAAGAGATCAGCGCGGCGCTCGCCGGTGCTAGCCGCGAAGCGGTGGCCGCGGTCCAGCTCTACGAAGCGGTCGGCAAGGGCCGCGACTCGGTGCTGGAAGCAGCCGAGCGGCGCCTGCATGATCTAACGCCGCCGCCCAAGCAGAACCGCTAAGCGGGGCACGAAGGAATCGAACCCTCTGTCGCACGGTTTTGGAGACCGCGCCGCTGACCCGCAGCTGTGCCCCCGGCGAGCCTGACTGTAGCGCGGCAAACCGAGCTTGCCGAGCATGCGGGCGGAGGGACTCGAACCCACACGCTCTTTCGAGCACCGGGACCTAAACCCGGCCTGTCTTCCAGTTCCAGCACGCCCGCGCGCGAACCGATTGTAGGTGCGGCCATAACCGTCGCACGGATCAGGGCAGCGGCTTAGACTCCCGCACGTGGCCGACACCGTGGTCATTCATCCCAACCGGGACACGGCGGAGTCGAAGGCGACCAGGGCGGCCGTGATGCTGCTTCTGATCACGAGTGGCGTGCTCGTGCTCATCGTGATGCTCGGGGGCTGGTCGCAGCTTCAGGGGATGCACATCGTCGCCGCCGCGTACGTCTTCATCTACTTCCTGATGGCGTACTTCGTGAGCAAGTGGAATCGCGGGGTGCTCCCGGTGGCGGCGGGCCTGGCGATTCTGCTGACGGTCGTCGCCGCTGTGGCCGGGCCGGCTTGGTTCGCCCGCGATAAGGAGGGGTTCGTCGATCCGGCGCTCCCGCCTTCGATCCTCGGGCTGCTCACGCTCATCCTGATCCCGGTGTCGATTCTCCTGATCGCGTTCGCCTTGCGTGGCTTGCAGCAGCAGTGGAACGTTGAGGTGGAGGTTCCGCGCGAGGACGCCGAGCGCTACCGCCGCGGCGACTTCGAGGGCGGCGAGCCCAGCCCGGCCTAGCTTCGCTCGCCGCGATGAACGTCACCGGAGTCGACTTCATCACGGTTCCCACCCAGGACTTCGAGAGGGCGGCGGAGTTCTACGGCGACGTGCTCGGCCTCGAGCGCTCCAAGCAGTGGGGAAACAGGCCCGCCCAGGAATTCGAGACGGGCTCGCTGACGATCGCCGTCATGCAGTCCGACGCGTTCGGGATCGAGTTCAAGCCGCACACCCATCCCATCGCCCTGCACGTCGACGACGTCGAAGCCGCCCGCGCGGAACTGGAGTCCAAGGGCGTGAGCTTCGTCGCCGACACGATGGACAGCGGCGTCTGCCACATGGCCTACTTCAGGGACCCCGACGGCAACGCCCTGATGCTGCACCACCGCTACGCGCCGCCCGCGTAGCGGGTACCGCTATGCGGCGGGTGGGACTCGAACCCACACGCCCTCTCGGGCAATGGATTTTGAATCCATCGAGTCTGCCAATTCCTCCACCGCCGCCTGAAAACCGAATTCTAGGTTCGCAGTTGGCGTCAGCGGGGATATTGCGCCCACAGCGGTGAATGTGCGGGAGGAGATCGAGCGGCTCGTCGACTTCGAGGGGCGGGCGCCGGGCAGCGATGCCGAGCGTCGGGCTGCCGAGCATCTCATCGAACGGCTTCGCGAAATGGGCCGCGAGGCGGAAGCGGAGGGAATCGACACCTGGCCCAACTGGCCGATGACCTATGCGCTCCACGTCGCCGTCGCGGTCGTCGGCAGCGTCGTCTCGGTGACGATCCCCGTGCTGGGCGCCGCGCTGGTGCTGCTCGCGACCGTCCTGACCTTCCTCGACGCCAACGGGATCGCCTTCACCACACGAAAGCTGTTCGGCAGGCGCGCTTCCCAGAACGTGGTCTCCCGCGAGGAGGGCGACAAGGGCGGCACGATCGTGCTCGTCGCGCACTACGACAGCGGCAGGTCCGGGCTCGCGTTCAACCGCCGGATCCAGGAGCGGCGCGCGACGTTCAACAAGCTCATCAAGCGCCAGATCGGCCCGCTCCAGCCGCTCTTCTACTCGATGGTCGCAGTGCTCGTCTGCACGCTGCTGCGGGTGCCGGGGATCGAGAACACGATCCTCACCGTCATCCAGTTCTTGTTCACGGTGCTGCTGATCGTGGCGCTCCCGTTCCTCATCGACACCGCCCTCGCCCCCGCCGTGCCGGGAGCGAACGACAACGCCTCCGGCGTAGCAACCGCGCTGCGCCTGGCCGACCGCTTCGGTGGCGAGCTCGAGCACTTCGACATCCACGTGCTGTTCACCGGTTCCGAGGAGGCCCTGGCGCAGGGCATGCGCAGCTACCTCAAGAAGCACACGCTCGACCTGGACGTGGAGCGGTTCGTGTTCCTCAACCTCGACGAGGTCGGCATAGGCACCGTGCGCTACACGAGCCGCGAAGGGCTGCTGCTTCCCGTCGCCTCCCACAGCCAGCTCGTGGAGATGTGCGACGAGATCGTCGAGGACATGGAAGAGGAGCGTGAGGAGGAAGAGGACTCCGACGACGACGAAGACGACATCGATCCCGCCCTGAAACACGACGATGACGACGACGAAGAGGACCGCCCTGGCCCGCGCAAGCTCGTGTCGCGCAACGTCAGCGACGCCTTCGCCGCCCGGTCGGCCGGCTACCCGGCCATCACGATCACCTGCAAGGGCCGTCTCGACTACACGCCCACCCACCACCAGGTGAGCGACCTGCCCGACCGAATCGACGACGAGGCCCTCGACCGCGCGTACGACTTCTGCGCCGAGCTGATCGAGCGCATCGACAAGACCGTCGGCCCCGACATGGCCCGCCCCGAGGAGACGCTGCTCAAGGAGAGCGACTGACGCGCATCTCGTCGCCGAGCCGAACGAAGTAGTCGAGAGCATCGGGGTTCGCCAGCGAGTCCCGGCTGGCGGCCGACTCCGCCGGCGCCCCCATCAGGATCTTCTTGACAGGCACCTCGAGCTTCTTGCCGCTCAGCGTTCGGGGCACCTCCGGCACGAGCATGACGCGGTCCGGCACGTGGCGTGGTGAGCAGTGCTCGCGGATCCGGCTCCGGATCTCGCCCTCCAGCCGCTCGTCGAGCTCGACTCCCTCGCGCAGCACCACGAACAGCGGCATCAGCGAGTCGACGTCCACCACCAGGCTGTCGAGCACCTCGGGCACTCCCTCGACCGCGCTGTAGATCTCGCTCGTCCCCATCCGGACGCCGCCCCGGTTGATCGTCGAGTCCGAGCGGCCGTAGATCACGGCGCCCCCGTGCTCGGTGATCTTGATCCAGTCGCCGTGGCGCCAGACGCCGGGATAGGTGTCGAAGTAGCTCTCGCGGTACCGGGTCCCGTCGGGGTCGTTCCAGAAGAAGAGCGGCATCGAGGGCATCGGCTCGGTGATCACGAGCTCGCCGACCTCTCCCATGAGCTGCCGCCCCTCCTCGTCGAAGGCCTGCACCGCCGCACCGAGGCAGCGTGCCTGCAGCTCGCCTGCGCGGACAGGAAGCAGCGGGCAGCCGCCCACGAACGCCGTGCAGAGGTCTGTGCCGCCGCTGGTCGAGAACAGCCACAGGTTCCGCCCGACTTGCTCGTATACCCACTCGAAGCCCTCCACCGGCAGCGGCGAGCCGGTCGAGCCGAGGCTCCGCAGGCGAGACAGGTCATGCCGGCTCGTGGGCTCCACGCCGGCTTTCATGCAGGCGCCTATGAAGCCGGCGCTCGTGCCGAAGCACGTCACCCCCGCGTCCTCGGCGAACCCCCACAGCCGCGCCGGGTCGGGCTGGCCGTCGTAGAGCACGATCGACGACCCCGCCAGCAGCCCGCCCACCAGGAAGTTCCACATCATCCAGCCGGTGGTCGTGAACCAGAAGAAGCGGTCGCCCGGGGTCAGGTTCGTGTGCAGGCGCGACTTCTTCAGGTGCTCGAGCAGGATCCCGCCGTGGCCTTGCACGATCGCCTTCGGCAGCCCGGTGGTGCCCGACGAGTAGAGGACCCAGAGCGGGTGGTCGAAGGGGACCTGCTCGAACGACAGCTCGCCGCCCGGCTCTGCCAGCAGCGACTCCCAGCCGCTCGGAGCCATCACGGTGTGCTCCAGCGACGGAATCGCCCGCTCCAGCTCGCGCACCCGGTCACGGCGGTCGAAGCGCTTGCCGCCGTAGGTGTACTCCTCGATCGCAATCAGCACCTTCGGCTCGATCTGGGCGAAGCGGTCGATCACCGTCGGCACGCCGAACTCCGGCGCGCAGCTCGACCAGATCGCGCCGATGCTGGCGGTGGCGAGGAAGGCGACCACGGTCTCGGGCACGTTCGGCATGTAGGCGACGACCCGGTCGCCGCGCTCCACGCCCAGCCGCCGCAGCCCCGCGGCGCAGCGCGCCACCTGCTCGCGCAGCTCGTCCCAGCCGAGCTCGCCCAGCGGCGCCGACTCAGAGGCGTGCACGATCGCCGGCTGGTCCGGCCGCGCCATCCGGAAGACGTGCTCCGCGTAGTTCAGCTCGGCGCCGGGAAACCACTCCGCGCCCGGCATCTCGCGCCTTCCGAGCACCCGCTCGTACGGCTTCGAGGCCTGGACCTCGAAGCGATCCCAGAGCAGCCCCCAGAAGCCCTCGATGTCCTCGACCGACCAGCGCCAGAGCTCTTCATAGCTCTCGAAGCCGCGGTCGCGAACGAGCTCGGCCATCGCGGAGCGCTCCCGCAGCTCCGCGGACGGCTCCCAGAGCACCTCGCCTTCGCGCACGGGCACGCGCGGATCTTAGGCTTCGTCGGGTGATCCAGCACGTCGCTCTCGAGACCCGGCGCTCCGACGCAGAGTCGGCCAATCGCTTCTGGGCGCTGCTCGGGTTCGAGCCCGTGGAGCCGCCCGAGACGCTCGAGGACCGCGCCGACTGGCTGCAGCGCGGACAGACCCAGATCCACCTGCTCTGGCACGACGATCCCACGGCGCCGCCTGAGGGGCACGTGGCGGTAGTGCTCGACGACTACGACGCCGCCGTCGAGCGCTTGCGCGAGGCCGGCCACGAGGTGGACCCCCGGCGCGAGCACTGGGGCGCGCCGCGCGCGTTCGTCCGGGCGCCGGGCGGCCACCGGGTGGAGATCATGGCCGCGCCGCCGGGTTAGACCGGCGTGACCGGGTTGTGCTTGGCCGGCCACTCGCGCACGCGGCCGGCGTAGGCGGCGAAGCGCTTGACGAGCTCCGCGCGCAGGTCCTGCGGCTGCACGACCGCGTCGATCACGAGCTCCGAGGCCAGGTGGAGGATGTCGATCTCCTCCTTGTACTCGGAGCGCAGCTCCTCGGTGCGGCGCTCGCGCTCGGCCGGGTCCTCGATCGCCTGGAGCTGGTTGTAGAAGACCGCGTTGATCGCGGCTTGCGGTCCCATCACCGCGATCTTCGCGCCGGGCAGCGCCAGGCAGGCGTCGGGGTCATACGCGGGCCCGGCCATGGCGTAGAGCCCGGCGCCGTAGGCCTTGCGCACGATCACGGAGATCTTCGGCACCGTGGCCTCGGCGACGGCCGAGATCATCTTGGCCCCCGCGCGGATGATGCCCTGGCGCTCGACCTGGGTGCCGATCATGAAGCCCGGGACGTCGGCCAGGAACAGCAGCGGCACGTTGAACGCGTTGCAGGTCCAGATGAACCGCGCTGCCTTGTCTGAGGAGTCCACGAACAGCACGCCGCCCTTCTGCTTCGGCTGGTTGGCCACGATGCCGACCACCCGGCCGTCCAGCCGGCCGTACCCCACGATCAGCTCCTTCGCCCAGCGCCTGTGCACCTCGAGGAACGAGCCCTCGTCGACGACCGCCGCGATCAGGTCCTGCATGTCGAACGGCTTGTTCTCGTCCTCGGGAATCTCGGGCAGCCCGGCTGCGGGTTCCGCGCCGACGGTGATCGGCGGCGGCTCGGTCCAGTTCGACGGGAAGTAGGACAGGTAGCGCTTGGCCAGGTCGATGCCCTCCTCGTCGGACTCGACCAGGAAGTGCCCGCAGCCGGACACGCCGGTGTGCATGCGGGCCCCGCCCATCTCCTCGAGCGAGACCTTCTCGCCGATCACCATCTCCGCCATCCGCGGCGAGCCCAGGTACATCGAGGCGTTGCCCTCGCGCATGATCGTGACGTCGCAGAACGCCGGGATGTACGCGCCGCCGGCCGCGCTCGGACCGAACAGCACGCACACCTGCGGCACGACGCCCGACAGCTTGACCTCGGTGAAGAAGATCCGCCCGGCATGACGGCGGCCCGGGAACATCTGCACCTGCTTGGTGATGCGCGCGCCGGCCGAGTCGACGAAGTAGACCATCGGCACGCGGTGCTCGAGCGCCTGCTCCTGGATTCGGATGATCTTCTCGACGGTCTTCGGACCCCAGGACCCGGCCTTGACCGTGGGGTCGTTGGCCATCAGGCAGACCGTGCGACCGCCCACGGTCGCGGTGCCGGTCACCACCCCGTCGGCGCCGAACCCCTCCTGCTCCCAGTTGGCAAGCAGCGCGTCCTCGCTGAAGCTGCCCGGGTCGACCAGCCGCTCTACACGCTCGCGCACGGGCAGCTTGCCCTGCTGCTCCGACTTCTCATGGTGGCGCTCGGGGCCGCCGCCCCGCGCGTTGTCGAGAGCTCTCTGTAGGTCGGTCAAACCTTGGTCGCTCAGACCTGAGCGTTCGCTACCGGCTGCTCCCCCGAGTAATCGTAGAACCCGCGTCCGGACTTCTTGCCGTACCAGCCCGCCGCGAGCATCTTGCGCAGCACCGGCGGCTTGGCGAAGCGGCGCTCGCGGAACTCGTCGTACATCACCTCGCAGATCGAGCCGAGCGTGTCGAGTCCCACGAAGTCGGCCAGGGTCAGCGGCCCCATCGGATGCCCGGCCCCGGCCTTCATCGCCTCGTCGATCTCGTCGATCGAGCCGACGCCCTCCTCGTAGGCCCGCATCGCATCGAGCATGTAGGGGACGAGCAGGCGATTGACGATGAAGCCCGCCTTGTCCCTGGTCGGGATGCCGAGCTTGCCCAGCCGCTCGGTGTACGACCTACCCACCTCGAAGGCCTCTTCGGAGGTGGTGACGCAGCGAACGACCTCCACCAGCTTCATCACCTGGGCCGGGTTGAAGAAGTGCAGGCCCAGGAACTTCTCCGGGCGCCCTGTGCCGGCCGCCTGATCGATCACCGGCAGCGACGAGGTGTTGGTGGCGAACACCGCCTCGGCCTTGGCAACGGAGTCGACCTCCCTCCACATCTCGAGCTTCTGCCCCAGGTCCTCCGTGATGGCCTCGACGATCAGGTCGCAGTCGGCCAACTCGCCGTAGTCGAGGGTGCCCTGGATGCGGCCGCGCACCGAGTCGGCGTCGCCCTGCTCGAGCTTGCCCTTCTCCACCGCCTTGGCGAGCTGCTTCTCGACCTTGCCGAGGCCCTTGTCCAGCGCGCCCTGGTCGATCTCACGCACCACCACGTCGTAGCCCGCCTGGGCCGAGACCTGCGCGATCCCGTGCCCCATCAGGCCGCAGCCCAGCACTCCCACTCTCTTGATCTCCATTAGGCTGGGCAGCCTATGGCACGAGTGCGCGTCGAGGATCGCGGATCCGTCCGCCATCTCGTCCTCGACCGGCCCGAGAAGCGCAACGCGCTGAACGTCGAGCTGATCCAGTCGCTCGGCGGGGCGATCGAGGAGGCGGCCGCCGACTCGTCGGTGCGCGTGGTCGTCCTGCGAGGCGAGGGCCCGATGTTCTCCGCCGGCATGGACGTGGGGGACCTGCACGAGCTGTCGCAGAATCCCGAGGGGCTGCGCAACTACCGGCGGCCGCTCCTGCAGTGGTGGAACCTGCTCGAGGAGATGCCCAAGCCCACGATCTGCCAGATCCACGGCGCGGCGCTCGGCGGCGCCTTCGAGCTCGCCCTGGCCTGCGATTTCCGCACCATGGCCGAGGACGCCGTGGCCGGGATCATGGAGGTGAGGGTCGGGCTGATCCCCGACGTCGGCGGCTGCTCGCGGCTGCCCGCGATCGTCGGCCTCGGCAACGCCAAGGAGCTGATCATGACCGGCAAGCCGATCGACGGCCGCGAGGCCCACCGCATCGGCTTCGCCAACCGGATCGCGCCGGCGGAGGAGCTCGACGCGGCCACGTCCCGGCTCGCCGAGGAGCTGCTCGCCTGCGCGCCCCAGGCCGTGGGACTGGCCAAGCGGGTGCTCGACTCGGCCGCAAAGCCCGCGCTCGCGCTCACGCTCGAGCAGGAGGTCGCAGCCCAGGAGGCCCTCGCCAAGACCGAGGACTTCGCCGAGGGGACGGCGGCCTTCCTGGAGAAGCGCGACCCCGAGTTCGCGGGCCAGTAACCCCGCACCCCACGCCAAGCTTGCGCTGCGGCTCCTAGCGCAGGAACGCCTGCGCCGCGCGCGGGAAGCCGCGGCGGCCCGCGTCGCGCCGGGCCTCGCGGTAGAGCCGGCGGACCAGCGCCGGGTGGCGGCGCGCGACGTTG
>DATACN010000024.1:0-1858 GCA_036258995.1 Thermoleophilaceae bacterium
GGGCCAAGCTCGAGGAGCGCTACTCAGGCCGTCGCCTGCGCGCCAAGGCGGAAACCCGGCTCGACGAGGAGCTGAATGTCATCCGCCACCTGGGCCTGTCGGGCTTCCGCCTTGGCGCGCAGGCGACGGCCTGAGTAGCGCTCCTCGAGCTTGGCCCGGCAGATCCCGGCCAGGCGACGGTCGGCGTCTTCGTCCTCCGAGCCGGGATAGCGGTAGCCGAGGTCCTCGGTCAGGTCGAAGCTCAGGCGCTCGGCCAGTCGGCCCGCCTCTTCCACGGCCTCCGGATGGCCGGCGAAGCGCTCCGCCATCCGCTCGGGCGGCGCGAGCACGTGCGACGCGTTTCCACGGCGGGCGGGCTCGCACTCGTCGAGGGTGGCCCCAAGGCGCACCGCCACCATGGCGTCTTGGAGCGCCGCTCGCGAGGGCTCGTGGGCGTGCACGTTGCCGGTGGCCACGGTTGGGACTTCCAGCCGCTCGGCGAGCTCGCTCAGCAGCCGGTTGCGGCGCCGGTCGTTTCGCCAGAAGGGGCGCTGGAGCTCGATCCGGAAGCGCTCGGGGCCGAAGGCTCGCAGCAGGCGCTCGGCCATCGTCGCCGCACCGCGATGGTCGCCCGCCTCGATGCGCCTCGCCACGGCTCCGTCGCGCGCGCAGCCCGACAGGCACACGAGCCCGGCGGCGTGGCGCTCGATCTCCTCGAGGCTCACGTGCGGCTCTCCGTCGATCGGGTCCTGGCGGGGGCGGTGGCCGTCCTTCGGCTCCAGCCAGCCCTCGCGCGCCCAGCGACGGGTGTGCCAGTGGGCCGCTGTGATCAGCCGGCAGAGGTTGCGGTAGCCCTTCCGGCTCTCGCACAGGAGCGTGAGGTGCGAGCCGTCGTCGAGCGTCAGCTCGGCCCCGGTGATCGGCCTGACCCCGAGCGGCTTGAGCGCCTGGGCCATCTCCATGGCCCCGTAGAGGCCGTCGTGGTCGGTGACCGCCAGGGCGCAATGCCCCTGCTCGGCCGCCGTGGCCGCGAGCTCCACCGGATGCGAGGCGCCGTCGAGGAACGAGAAGACCGAATGGCAGTGCAGCTCTACGTACGGCATCGCTTCCTCAGGCGCCGCGCTGCTCGAACCAGCCGCCGTCCGCCAGGTCGTTGAAGACCACGGCGTTGCGGCCGTCCTCCAGGACCAGCTCGAAGTAGCGGCGGCGAAGCGGCCGGCCCGTCCACCAGCGGTCCTCGACCATCCACTCCTCCTTGACCGAGTCCACCGCGCGCTCACCGAGGGCGAGCGGGACACCGCCTTCCGCGACGCGGACCTCCGTGGGCCGCGGCTCGGCGAGCCGGCGCGAGCTCACCGCTCCTCCACGAACGGCGCCAGCAGGGCCCGGCGCTCGGGGATCCGAGAGCCGGTGTCGACCTCGAGGATTCGCAGGGCGGCCTCGTCGCCGGCGGCCTGCCGGGCCTGGCGGACCGCCTCGCCGAGCCGGGCGCGGCGAACCTCCGCGCCCTCCTCGAGCAGCCGCTCCTGGTCGTGCGCCGGCGGCCCGAAGGCCTCGACCTCGAGGCTCAGCGACTCCGCCGGGGCGGGCAGCTCGGCGAGCCTGCCCGTCAGGGCCAGCCGGATCCGGTCGGGGTCGGCGCTGGCCCGGCGCAAGGTGACCGCCGTGCGCCAGGTGCCGCCGGCCACGAAGCGGGCCGAGACGGCGAGCGCGCGCAGCGACCGCCCGCGCCGCTCGCCCCTGGCCAGCACGCGGGCGATCAGCAGCTCGAGCGCCCGCTCGAGCTGCTGTCCCGAGGCCGCCTCGGGAAGGTCGATCCGCTCCACCACCGGCTCGGGCGGGCGCCGGGGCTCGAGCGGCGTGTCGCGGCCGGTCGCCA
>DATACN010000025.1:0-5248 GCA_036258995.1 Thermoleophilaceae bacterium
CAAGTGCGTGGACCGCGCCATCCAGGCGCACGGCGGCAACGGCTTCGCGCTGGAATACGGCCTGAGCGACATGTGGTGGGGCGTGCGACTGACGCGCACCGCGCCCGTCTCGCGGGAGATGATCCTCAACTACGTGGCCGAACATTCGCTGGGCCTGCCGAAGAGCTACTAGCCGAGAGCGGACGCAGCGGTAGGATCCGCGCCCCTTGGACCTGACGCTCTCCCCGACCGAGCAGTCCTTCCGCGACGAGCTGCGGGCCTGGATCGAGGAGAACCATCCGGGCGAGGAGCCCAAGGACGACGACGAGGCGTTCGAGTTCCGCCGCGACTGGCAGCGCAAGCTGCACGAGGCGGGCTATGCCGGGCTGTCGTGGCCGGAGGAGTACGGCGGGCGCGGGGCGACGCTGATCGAGCAGGCCATCTTCGGCGAGGAGCTGACGCGCGCGAAGGCGCCCTCGCCGGTCAACGTGCTCGGCCTGGCCATGGGCGGACCGGTGGTCATCGCCCACGGCACCGAGGAGCAGAAGGAGCGCTACCTCGAGCCGATCCTGTCGGCCGAGGAGATCTGGTGCCAGGGGTTCTCCGAGCCGGAGTCGGGGTCGGACCTGGCGTCGCTCAAGACCAAAGCCGTCAAGTCGAACGGCGAGTGGGTGGTGACGGGCCAGAAGGTATGGACGTCGTTCGCGCACAAGGCCAAGTGGTGCATGCTCGTGGCCCGCACCGACCCCGCCGTGCCCAAGCACCAGGGCCTCACCTACTTCCTCATGGACATGGAGCAGGACGCCGTCCAGGTGCGCCCGCTGCAGCAGATCACCGGAGATCCCGAGTTCAACGAGCTGTTCATCGAGGAGGCCCGGATCCCCGACGAGAACGTTGTCGGCGGCGTCGGCAACGGCTGGACGGTGGCCATCACCACGCTCATGCACGAGCGCGCCGGACTGGGCGCAGGCGCCGCGGCGAGCGTGCGGATCGCGCTCGGCCAGCTGATGGAGCTCGCCCGTGAGCGGGGCGTGGCCGACGACCCGGTCATCCGCCAGCGCATCGGCCAGCTCTACATCGAGGCCGAGGCGCTGCGGCTGAACTCCTGGCGGGGGCTGACCCAGATCATGAAGAAGGGCCAGCCCGGGCCGGAGGGGTCGCTGCCGAAGTGGCAGTGGGCCGAGACCAACCAGGCGCTCACCGAGCTGGCGATGGACATCCGCGGCGAGGAGGGGCCGGCGAGCGACTCGGAGTGGACCTACCGCTTCCTGCGCGCACGCGGCAACTCGATCGAGGGCGGGACCACCGAGGTGCTGAAGAACATCATCGCCGAGCGCGTGCTCGGCCTTCCCAAGCTGCGATGAACTTCGACTTCTCCGACGACCAGCACGCGATCAAGCGCACCGCCTCGGAGCTGTTGGCGGAGCGCTTCAAGCCGGAGAAGTTGCGCGAGCTGGCCGAGGGCGGCCGTTACGACGACGAGGTCTGGAAGGAGCTGTGCGAGCTGGGCTGGCCGGGCATCTTCGTCGAGGAGGCCTACGGCGGCCAGGGACTTGGGGTCGTCGAGCTGATCATCCTGATGGAGGAGCTCGGCTACGCGCTGGCCCCGCTGCCGTTCCTGTCGAACGCCGCGGCCGGTCTGGTGCTCCAGGCCGCCGGGAGCGAGGAGCAGAAGGAGCGCTGGCTGCCTGGGATCGCCTCGGGCGAGGCGCGCGGGACGGTCGCGGTCATGCGCGAGCGCGACGGCGGCAACGAGGCGCCGCTCGTGCCGGACGCGGACTCGGCTCAGGTGATCGTCGTGCTGCCGTGCGAGGGCCCGCCGGCGGTGATAGAGGCCTCGGAGGCGGAGATCGAGCCGCTCGAGACGATCGACGCCACCCGCCGTTACGCGCGCGTTCGAGCCGAGGGCGGAGACGCGCTCGAGGGCGACGCGGCGCCCGGCCAGTTCGCGATGCCGGTGGCGGTAGCCGCGGAGTTGACCGGAGTCGCCCAGCGGGCGCTCGAGATGGCGGTCGACTACGCCCGCGAGCGCGAGCAGTTCGGGCGCAAGATCGGCGCATACCAGGCGGTCTCGCACCGCTGCGCGCAGATGATGCTGGAGACCGAGAGCGCCCGCTCCACGACCTACTACGCGGCCTGGACCGCCGACGCCGAGCCGGAGTCGTTGCCGCTCGCTGCCTCGATGGCGAAGGCCTACGCATCCGACACGGGGTGGCGGGTGACCGCCTCGGCCCTTCAGGTGCTCGGCGGCATCGGCTTCACCTGGGAGCACGACCTGCACTTCTTCCTCAAGCGCGCCCGCGTCGACGGGACGCTCTACGGCACGGCACGCGAGCACCGCGACGCCGTGGCCCGGCTCGCGGGCCTCTCCCGCGAGCCCGCGCCGGCCTAGCTAGGCCCCGGAGCGGTCCGGGCGCTTTCCTGTAAGCGCCTGCAGCGGCGACAGCACCCCGAGGCTGTCCGGCTTCGTGACGCGCTCGGTGCGGGGCTCGCGGCGCTGGGGCTCGGCGACCACGTGCGTGACCTGTACTCCGGTGGACCGCTCGATGCGGTGGGGCAGGTCGACCTGGAGCCACTTGGACACGCCGGTGGGGAGGGTGGAGATGACGATCTCGTCGTGCTTCTGGGGGTCAAACTCGTCGGTGACCGCAGCGATCGGGTCGTGGTCGCCGACCACGCCCTCGACCTCCAGGCCGGCCGCGCGGAGATGCTCGAGTGCCTCCGCGAGCGTTCGCTCGGCCGCCTCGCGGCCGACCGGGCCGACCCCCGGCGCGGGCACGACCAAGGTGAAGCGGCAGCGATCGCGCTCGCCCCGCTCGCGCAGCGCCGCGAGCAGCTCCTCGGACGTTGCCGTGACGTTCGCGACCACCAACACGCTGAACGTCCAGGCCATGGGCGCAGCCTACTCCTGCTCATTCCAGCCTGCCACCTATGAACTGGGTTATTCCGGTGAGCCGCTGGCGGATCTCGACGAAGCCCCGCTCCTTCAGCGCCCGCACCAGCTCCTCCCGCTCGAACATGCGGGCGCCGCTGCGCGCCGTCAGGAGCGACTCCACCGTGCGCAGCGGAGCCGAGCGGGCGCGCACGCTGGTGAAGAGCGCGATCCGGCCGCCCGGCGTGAGCACGGCGGTCATGCGGTCGAGCGCGCGCATCGGATCGGCGAACAGGTGGATCGCGGCAAAGCAGCAGACCGCGTCGAAGCTCTGGTCGCGGAAGGGGAGCTCCTGTGCGTCGCCGCGCACGTAGGCCGCCTGGTCGAGTCCGGCGCGGCCGGTGTCGGCCACGGCGCGCGCCAGCATGGTCGGCGACACGTCGATCCCCACGACGAGGCCGTCGGGCCCCACCGAGCGGGCGAAGTCGCGGGTGAAGTTGCCGGTGCCGCAGGCTACGTCGAGCACCCCGTCGCCCGGCGCCAGGCCAAGCAGCAGCCGGGCGATCCGGTGCTCGTCGGCCATGCCGGGGCCGAGCAAGCCCTTCATCAGTCGCCCGAGCGCCGGCCGCCACCAGCGCTCGTAGATGCTCGGCACGAGCCGCGTGAGCATCAGGTCCTGGAGCGGGCCCGTCGATGCCGGCGGCTCCGGGCCGAGCAGGTCGAAGTAGCCGTCGTCGGTCAGCTCACCTTGCTCGCGGGCCTTCGGGTCGAGCAGCGGCAGCGCGCGCTCGACGGCGCTCTCCAGCTCGTGCGCGGCCGCTGCCACTCGCCGTCGGCGCTACTCGCCGGGCGGCTCGGAGCGGCCGCGGAAGCTGGGCAGCCCCTCCTCGTGCTGCTGGATCGGGCCGCGGCGCTCGGAGCCAAAGGCGATCTCGTCGAGGCGGGCGATCTCGCGATCGCCTTCGACGCGGGCGGGGTGATCCTCCGGCAGGCCCGCAATCAGGTTGCGGATGCGGTTTCGCAGGTGCATCGCGAAGTGCGGCGTCGAGGCGCCCGACAGCTGGCGAATGTCATCGACCGTCGGCTCCCGCCCCAACCTGTCGAGCCTCTCGAACTCGCTCACGCCGCGAGAGTACCCCGGCGCGCTATGGGATGTTCGTCTGCACCGGCACGAGCTCGGTGATCTGGTCGAGCCGCGCCTGCTGCTCGACCGAGACCGTCTCGTCGTCGCCCAGGATCCAGACCCGGTTGTAGACCGCCTCGCCCGGGTCGTCCTCAAAGCCGGGCTGGACGCTGAGGAAGTAGTTCTCGAGCGATCGCGGGAGCTCGTCGACGCGGTCGGTGAGCAGCAGCGGCGCGAACACGCCGCGCGCCGCCAGCGGCGCCGCGGAGGCCGCGTCGAGCGGCCGCGAGGTGCTGGCCAGGGTGAAGTTGTAGCCGGGCACGTCCACACCCCAGCCAAAGCCGGTGCGGTCGTCCTCGTAGCGGGCGAAGGCGATCGCGTTCTCGACCGGCCGGGGCCCCTGGATGCGCGTGACGCGGCCGAACTCCCTCAGCTGACTGACCGCGCGGTCGCCGATCACCCGCTCCGGGCCGAGCACGTAGATGTTGGGCCGCTCGTGCTCGCGAAGAGCCTCCCGGATCGGCGGCGGAACGGCCTGGCTTCGGATCGGCAGGACGGCGTTCCCCGAGCGGGCCGCCCAGGCTGCCGCCGGCATGGCGAACTCGGGGCTCTCGCCCGAGACGACCAGCACGTTGCGCGACGGCTCGCCGCGTGCCGCCGAGAAGAAGCGGTCGATGGCGGCCGCGCGCTGGTATGGGTCGTCCCCCTCGATCACCGCGAGCTTGTAGCCGTCGGGGCGCGCCACCCGCTGGCCGATGCGGATCACCTGGGCGTCGCGGGACAGGTCCGAGCCGCGCGGGTCCAGTCGCTGGAGGGTGTCGCGACTCACGGCCGGGAGGTCCTCGCCGTCGCTCAGGAGCAGCGGCGCGCCGATCGGCCTGCCGGCCAGCACCGAAGCCGTGATCCCGGCCTGCCAGTCGCTCTGCTCCACGAGCACGACGGCGGTCGGCTTGGTCGAGCTGCTGGTGGCCGGGAACAGCGCGTTGGCCACCCCGGCCGCGTCCGAGGCGGCGTCGCCGCCTCCGACCCGGACGGTGTTGCGCGTGGCCCCGGCGGGGAAGCCGAGCTTGGCGGCGGCCTCCTCGTCCTGGGCCTCCGCGCCGAGCTGCGGGGGCTGGCTCGGGTCGTCGCCCACGCTGCATCCGGTGAGCGCGAGGCCCACCGCGAGCAGCAGGAACGGGAGGGCGCGGGGCACGAGGCGGCGCACGATAGCTGGCGGGTCAGGCGGCGGATTCGGCGAGCGGTTCCGGTATCGTTCGCGGCGATTGACTGAC
>DATACN010000026.1:0-22759 GCA_036258995.1 Thermoleophilaceae bacterium
GAGCTCGGTGGGCTCGAGCGACGTCCCGGTCGGGAAGACGTCGAAGAAGTTCGCGTGGATGTGGAACGAGTTCAGGAGGTCGAACTCGAGGATGTTCACGAGGTAGATCCGCACGAGCTCGCCGCGCTTCACGCGGACGGGCCGCTCCGCGTAGGCGAAGGCCACGGTGTTGACGGCGTAGACCTCGTTCGAGCGGTCGAAGTTCGTATCGAAGCCGTTCATGACCATCACGAGCTCGTCGGCGTCGGGGCGGCCGGCCTCGGGGTCGATCACCACGGCGCCGTAGAGACCCTTCGCGATGTGGTCGGCGAGCGGCATCGAGTGGCAGTGGTAGAGGTGAAGCCCGAAGGGACGCGCGTCGAGGTCGTAGACGGTCGAGCGCCCCGGCTGCACGTTCCCCGCGCCCACTCCCGGCACCCCGTCGTGGCGGGCGGTGTGGATCCCGTGGAAGTGGATCGTGTGCGGATGGCTGGAGGCGTTGATGAACCGCACCCGCAGGCGCTCGCCCTCGCGGGCCCGGAGCGTCGGGCCCGGCACCCGGCCGTTGTAGACCCACCCGGCGTACTTCACCCCGGGCGCGACCTCGATCTCCTTGTCCTCGGCGACGATCTCCCACTCGCGGACCGTGCGACCGCCCTCGCGCGTGACCGTCCCCTCGTCGAAGTCACGCAGGATCTCGTGCGGGTCGAATCCGTTCACGCGCGGGTCGACTCTCCCGACGGTGCCCAGGCCCCCGGGCCGGCCGTGGCCACCGTGCCCGGTGGCTCCCTGGGCGGCGGCCTCCCCGTGGTGCAGCGACTGGTGGGGGACCAGCTCGTGCAGGATCGGCAGCGCCGCGGTGCCCGCGGCCGCCCCGCCGAGGAGCCGCCGCCGAGAGAGTTTCTGTTCCCACAACTTCTTCATTGGCCTGACCTGAAAGAGTTTTTAGCCGGGTCTAAAAGTACACTACGCACCAGATGATCGCGGCAGCCGAGTACGAGCTCCTCACCGAGTCCGCCGGGCTCGTGGACCGGTCCCACCGCGCCAAGCTCGCGGTCCGTGGGACCGAGGCCGCGGAGTTCCTCCAGGGACAGGTTTCGAACGACGTCGAGGGGCTCCAGCCCGGCGAGGGCTGCTACGCCACCCTGCTGACCCACAAGGGCAAGCTGCGCAGCGACATGCGGATCCTGCGCGGCGGCGAGTGGGTGTGGATCGACGCGGAGGCGATCGGGCTCCTGCCGATCGCGCACACGCTCAAGACCTACAGCCTCGGCCGCGACGTGAGCTGGGAGGACCTCACCGAGGAGAGGGCGATCCTTTCGCTGATCGGCCCCGCGGCGCGGGAGGTGCTGGACGTGTCGCCGCCGGAAGCCGAGCACTCCTTCGTCGAGGGCGAGCACGGCCTGTAAGTGGCCACCGACCTCGGGGTGGACGTGATCTGCCCGGCGGCCGAGGCCGATGGCGTGCGGCACGCCCTTGGCGTCGAAGAGGTCTCGGAGCAGGCCGCCGAGTGCCTGCGCATCGAGTCGGGCCGGCCAAGGCTCGGCTTCGACATGGACGGCGAGACCATCCCCCAGGAGGCGGGCATCAACGAGCGCGCCGTCGACTTCGAGAAGGGCTGCTACGTGGGCCAGGAGACCGTCGCGCGGCTGCACTGGAAGGGCAAGCCGAACCGCCACCTGCGCGGCCTGCGCCTGGCCGAGCCGGCCGAGCGCGGGGATGAGCTGCGGCTGGGCGACAAGGTCGTGGGCCGGGTCGGCTCGAGCTGCGTGTCCCCCACTTTCGGGCCGATCGCGCTGGCGCTGGTGCGCCGCGAGGCAGAGCCAGGCGCGCGCGTGACAGTCGGCGAGGCCGGCGAGGCCGAGGTGGTTGCCTTGCCCTTCGTCCGGTGAGCGACGCGCCCCGCCGCAGGCCCTCCAGCCGCCGCGGCCTGAGGGGCGACAGCCCGCTGCTCGGCGGTCCGCTGTCGGTCGACGCGGGCGCCGAGGAGCCGCGCCCGAGCCGCCCCGACTGGGACTCGCGCAGCAGCGAGCTCGACATCCCGCGGCCGCCGGAGCCGCCCGCCGAGCCCGACCCCCGCGAGCTGCGCAACCTCATCCCGGCCGCCGACGTCTCGCGCGAGGTCGACGACTGGGGAAGGTCGCAGCGCGTATTCGACCTGGTCGAGCCCCTGCTCGATCTCTACTACCGCTACTGGTTCCGGGTGGACGTCGCCGGGATCGAGCACGTGCCGGACGAAGGCGGCGCCCTGCTCGTGTCGAACCACTCCGGGGCGCTTCCTCCCGACGCGCCGATGATCATGCAGGCCATCCGTCACGAGCACCCGCGCTCCAGGCCCCTCTACATGCTCGGCGAGCACTGGTTCAAGGGCTACCCCGGGGTCGGCCTGCTCGCGAACAAGATCGGGCTCGTGTCCGCCCACCCGGAGAACGCCCAGCGCCTGCTGGGTGACGAGCAGCGGCTGGCCCTGGTCTTCCCGGAGGGCCAGAAGGCATCGCGCAAGCTCTACTGGCAGCGCTACAAGCTCCGGCGCTTCGGCCGCGGCGGCTTCGTGCGGACCGCGATGCGTGCCGGCGTCCCGATCGTCCCGGTCGCGGTTGTCGGCGCCGAGGAGGCCATGCCGATCTTCGCGCACGTCCCGCTGCTTCAGCGACTGACCGGGCTGATCTACTTCCCGATCAACCACGCCTTCCCGCATTTCGGACTCGCCGCCGGCGCCATGTACCTGCCCGCCAAGTTCAAGATCCGCTTCCTCGAGCCGCTCCACCTGTCCGGCTACGGACCCGACGACGCGGACGATGTGTCGCTCGTTCAGACGCTCGCCGAGGACGTCCGCGGCCGCATCCAGGCGGAGCTGGACTCCCTGCTTCGGTCGCGAAAATCCGTCTGGTTCGGTTAGGGTGAGCCCGGAGGGATGAGGGCGACAAGCAAGACGCGGAGGGCTCCGTATACCGCGGCGGTCGTCATGGCGGGGGCCGTGGCGTTGCTCGGCGCCGGCTGCGGAGGCGAAGATTTCGAGAACCGTCCGCGCCCGCCCGTGCCCGTCGAGCTGACCGGCGTGATCCAGGAGGACAAGGTAACCGTGTCGCCCAGCAAGGTCGGCGCGGGCCCGATCCTGATCACCCTCTCGAACCAGACCGACGCGGCTCACACCGTCACGCTGGAGGGCGAGTCGGTCCGCGAGCGGGTCGGTCCGGTGAACCCACTCGACACGGCCACGATCCAGAAGACGCTCAAGCAGGGAAGCTACGAGGTCAGGGCCGGCTCGTCGCGCGCGGTGGAGCGCGAGATCCGGCCGGCGACCCTCACGATCGGCCGGCCGCGCAAGAGCTCGAGCGACGAGCTGCTGCTGCCCTAGCGCGCGGCCCGCGCGCTCCTCGGCCTAGTCGAGTGCCAGCTGGGCCGAGTCGTCGCCGCCCGCGCGGGCCAGCGCGTCGATCTCGTCGAGCTGCTCTCGCACGCGGGACGCCATCGACTCGACCAGCTCGGACGTGTCGTCTATGCCGGTCTTGAGGCCGGTGAGCTTGGCCTTGACCGTGCGCACGTCCTCCATCGCCTGGAGGGCCCGTTCCACCCGCGTGCGGACGGCGCCCGCGTCGATCCCTTCGGTGTCGCCGCGCTTCATCAACACGCGCGCGCGGGCCAGGCGGTAGCCGACCTCGAGCGGCAGGACCCCCGGCCCCTCGGGGTCGAGCGCGACGATCAGCTTGTCGCCGTTGTACTCGCGCAGGGTCTGGAGCCGGGCCGGAACCTTCTCCTCGCTCGGCACCACCAGCACCGCGAAGTCGGCCGACCGGTCCGCGAGCGCCTTGTCGAGCTCCCGGAAGGCGTCGGGCCTGGAGAGCCGGCTGTTCTTGGCCTCGAACACGATCCGGCCCTGGGCCGGGCCGTTGCAGGCGTCGATCGAGACGACGATGTCGCCGGTCTTGCCGCTCGCGCCCTTGACGTCGCCGACCGCCTCGGCGTCGTCGCCCTGGGCCGCCGCGATGGCGTCGAGGGCCTCGGCCATCTGCTCCTCGAACGTGCGGCCCTTGGCGGTGCCCCGCTCACGCTCGGCCTCGACCGCCTCGAGCTTCTCTTTCTCGTCGCGCAGCGCCTGGAGCTCGGTCTGGAGCTGGGCGAGCTTCTCCTGAAGCGCCTGCTCCGCGCGCTCGCGGCTCTCGCGCGCGATCCGAAGCTCGCGCACCGTGTTGGCCTGGAACTGGGCCAGCGGGTTGCGCTCCCCCTCCGACGAGAACTGGCGGACCAGGTCCTCCCGCGACTTTGCCAGCGTCTCGGCCATCATCTCGCGGACCCGGTTCTGGACCGAAACGGAGCTTCCGTCGGAGAACAGCTTCTCGAGCTCCTTGGCCTGCCGGCCGTCCGGGCCGAAGACGTCGTCGACCTTGTGCGCGAAGTACTCGGCGACCTTGCGCGCCTGGTCGGTGAACTCGGTCTTGACGTACTCGGCGTTGGCCGCGGCCTGCTCGCGGTCGAGCACGCGAGCCCCTATCTCGATCGCGTCGGTGACGGTTCGTGCGGGCTCCTCGCCCGCCTGCTCGCGCTCGCGGACGACGCGAACGGCCGTCTCGTCCTCGACCGTCAGGTCGTGGACGACCAGCCGGTCGCCGGCCGTGCCCACGCGAGGCTGTCTGAGGGGTGTTGCCGCTTCCATGTCCGAGCAGTCGAACGTTAGGGTCGCTACCCGACGGAACGAATCCATTCCGTCGGAAACACGGGCGGAATCCGCCCCGCGAACCGCGGAAGCACGCGCAGCGCGTGGCGCCCGGCGGGGCGCGCCTCGACAGCCTCGCGCAGGTCGTCGAACGCGAGCAGGAACCGTACGGTCGGCGCGATCTGGCAGTCGGCGGCGTTGAGGGCTCCATCGCCCGACGGGCGCCCGTCGCCGGAGAGCACCCCCTCCGCGAGCAGCTCGTCGACTCGGTCGAGCAGGCGCGGCAGCGCCGCCAGGTCCCGCCGAGCGGACTTGTCGCCCGCCCGGTTGAGCCAAGCGCTCCACGCGACGACCGGGCCGGCGGTCGCCACCGCGAGGCCGGTGGGCAGCCCGAGCTTGGCGTCCTCGAGGAAGCTCCTGATCGTCGACCGGTCCCGCTTCAGGGCAGCCCAGGCGAGCCGCCGGACCGCGGGCTGGAGCACCAGGTCGCCCCACAGCTCGGCTTGCTCGACCGCGGCGCGGCTCTTGGGCCCGTCGGGGAAGAGCGCCGGCTCGGGCACCAGCACGTCGAGCGCGCGGGAGATCGTGCGCGTGCCCTGGAGGCGCTGGCCGTCGAGCACGATCGCCGGCACGGTGCCGCCCGGAAACGCGCGGCGCAGGACGAAGCGGTGCAGCCCCGGGACGAGGTCGTAGCGCTCGAACCCGATCCCCTTGCGCGCGAGCATGAGCTCGGCGGCCACGGTCGGATGCGAAGCCGGGACGCCAATGAGCACCGCCCTCACGGCGGCGCTGCTAGCCGCGGTCCCACACCCTCATGCGCTCTAGGCCAGGATGACCTACGCCCGCCCGACCGCCAGCAGCACCAGGTTCGAGAACGCAACCGTGCCGTCGTCCGAGGCCCTTTCCTTGACCGCCTCCAGGATCGCGTCCCAGACGCGGTCTGGGTCATCCGGCGCATGCTTCGCGATCAGCGCGACCAGCGGCGGGACCGTGTCCTTGACCAGCTCGACGAACGCCTCGGCGGAATCCCACTCGAAGCTGACCTCGGTCTCCTCGATTTCGACGCCGGAGAACCCGCCGCCCTCGAGCAGCCCGCCCAGCGCCTCCGGTGTCGGCCGCGAGAGCGGGCCGGGCGTACCGGGCGCGGGCGGATCGACCCCGAGCGTGCGTATCGCCGTCCCCATCGGAACCGCTATGAACGGCACCCGCTCCGGCGATCCCCACGAGCTGATCACCATCCTCGACCCCGGGACCAGGAACCCCCGCACCCGGGCGGCCGCTGCTTCCGCCTCGGGCTCGAAGATGATTCCGAAGCGCGATAGCGCAGCATCGAAGCTCTCGGGGGTGAAGTCCAAGCTGGCCGCCTCGGACTCGACGAACTCGAGGTTCTCGAGGGCGGCGGCCACCGCGCGCTCGCGGCCGTAGGCCAGCATCTCGGGAGAGATGTCGGTGGCGACCACCTTGCCCTCGGCTCCGGCCACGGCCGCTGCGGTGAGCGACGGCTCGCCGTAGCCCGCGGCTACGTCGAGCACCCGACTCCCCGGCTCGATTCCCGCCAGCTCCACCATGCGCCTGCTGACGTGGGCAGTCGCAGCATCGATGAAATCCGACCACTTGCGCCAGCCTTCGGCGCCCTTTCTCCACAGCTGTCGTTGCCCGTCGCGGAACTCGACGGCGTCAACTGTCTGCGACTCCATATCTCACCTCCGGGTTGGGCCGGTGCCAACCATATGCGAATGTCGCACGGCGTTCGCGATGGCGGGATTAGCCTGAGGCGAGGGTGCGAGGTCTGCCTGACAGCTTCGAGGTCCTTCGGCAGCGGGAGTTCCGCCTGTTGTTCAGTGGCCAGGCGGTGTCCGTGTTCGGCGACCGCATGGTCGTCGTGGCGCTCGCGTTCGCCGTGCTGGAGGTTGGCGGCTCGGTCTCGGCCGTGGGCCTCGTCCTGGCCTGCGCGACCCTATCGCTGGTCGGCAGCGTCTTGGTGGGGGGAGTCGTTGCGGACAGAACGTCGCGCCGCGCGGTCATGGTCAGCGCCGACCTGGTTCGTCTGGCGAGCCAGGGCACGATGGCGGCGCTACTCATCGCAGGTACGGCCGATGTGTGGGTCCTGGCCCTGCTGGCAAGCGTGACCGGCGCCGCCACCGGATTCTTCAATCCGGCCACTACCGCTTTCTTGCCCGAGGTCGTCGCTTCGGAGCTGCTGCAGCAGGCCAACGCTCTTCGGGCGGCGGCGCGCTCTGCGGGCGAGATCCTCGGCCCGCTCGTGGCCGGCGGCCTGGTGGCGGCGGCCGGAGCCGGCTGGGCGATCGCAATCGACGCCGCGACATTTGCGGTCAGCGCTGCGTGCCTCGTGAGGCTGCGCCTCCCTGGGACCGCTTCACGCCCGGCCGCCTCATTCGTAGTCGCCCTCAGAGAAGGCTGGGCCGCGTTTCGCTCACGCCGGTGGGTCTGGACGTTCGTCGCCTACTTCGCGATCGGGAACATGCTCTGGGGAGCCTGGAGCGCGCTCGGGCCCGTCGTAGCCGACCGTGAGCTTGGCGGCGCAGCGGCATGGGGCACCGTTCTCGCTGCAGTCGGAGCCGGAGCGCTGGGCGGCAGCCTCCTCGCCACACGGGTGAGGCCCCGCAGGCCGCTCGTGCTCATCGCGCTCACGGAAGGCCTCTTCGGCTTGCCGCTGGCCTTCCTCGCGGCAGGCGCCTCGGTGCCGTTGCTGGCCTGCGCTGCGCTGCTGTCGGGCGGCGGCATGATGCTGGGGACCTCCGTATGGGAGTCGACGCTCCAGCGCCACATTCCCGCCGAGGCGCTGTCCCGCGTGAGCTCATACGACTGGTTCGGCTCATTCGCCTTCTACCCCCTGGGCCTGGCGATCTGGGGCCCGGCCGCGGCCGCCATCGGCACGGCGACATCGCTATGGCTCGCCTTTGCGCTCCTCATGGCTGCGGCCCTCAGCTTGCTCGCCGTGCCAGACATTCGTCGGCTGCCCGCAGAGCCGCGCCCAGGCGCCGAGCGCCCCAAGCGGCAGCTCGTATCGACTCGACCCACGTAGGAGCTCAGCTCGCAGGGCTGGGTAGGACGCGCCCAGCCCCCGAGGATCGAGGCGGGCCCTGCGGAAAGGGACGGCTAGCCGCCGTCCCAGCGCAGCACGTCCAGCCCGCGGGTCATGTCGCCCATGTACACGTAGCCGTTGTGGTAGTGGGCGCCCCAGGAGGTGGCGCCGGGGGCGATGAACTCGCCGGCCTGCTCCGGGTTCGCCGGGTCGCTGTAGTCGACCACCTGGAGGCCGGCGTTGTAGGCGCCGAAGAAGGCGAGGTTGCCGCTCGAGGTGAAGACGTGCACCGAGCAGACCGGCGCGGGAGTGCCGAGCGGGATGAACCACTCGGACAGCTCGGTCGCCGTGGTCAGGTCGGCGGAGGCGCGCAGAGCCACCACGCCGCCGGCGTTGCCGCAGCCGTTGTGCATGTCCTCGTCGGTCACGAGCATCACGCTCGGGTCGCCGTCGAGGAACTGGACCTCGTGGTGGTAGCGGATCGGATGGTGGTCCGGCCCCTTCTCGTGCAGCCAGCGGTTCAGCACCACCGGGTTGCGCGGGTCGGTCACGTCGATCACGAAGATGCTGCCGCTGTCGTTTCCGGCGGTGTAGTTGCCGCCCTCGGCGAGCAGCGCGATGTCGCGCCGCCCCAGGCCGGCCACCCGGCGGTTCGTGTAGATGCTGACGTCGTGGGTGTGGGTGAACGGCGCGCCCACCGGCCTGCCGTTGCGGTACGGCGAGGCCTCCCACAGCGCCGTCGGGTTGCCGCGGAAGATGTTCTGCGGCGCCGCGGGCGTACGGCGCAGCAGCGGGTTCATGTCGTAGATGCGAAGGCCCTGGTCGCCAAGGCCGCCGGAGGGGAAGTAGAGCCGGCGGTTGTCGACGATGTCGCCGTTGTGGGATTCCCCGTCGACCTGGTCGGGGCCGAAGGTCCACAGCAGCCGCGGATTGGCCGGATCGGTGACGTCGAGGAACTCGGTGCGGTCGGTGCGCGCCTCGTTGGGAAGCGAGCTGTGCGTGCGGCGGGTCCCGTTCAGCACGGCGATGTGGCGGCGGTTCCAGACCGCCGCGTCGGGCGGGGCGTCCGCGCGCAGGCCTCCCGGCACGTACTCGCCGATGCGCCGCGGCGAGGCCGGGTCGGAGACGTCGTAGATGTGCATCCCGCGCCCGTAGGAGCCCAGGTAGAGGCGGTCGCCCTGCACGGTCACGTGCCCGCCCGTGAACCCGTTGTCGCCGGTCACGTAGCTCGCGTTCTCGGCGGCCAGGGGCACGGAGAGCGAGCCGGTGAAGACGTTGGTCGACACCTGAGCGTGCTCGGAGCCGCCGTCGTGGGCGGCCGCCGGCTGTGCGAAGGCCGTCGCCGTCAGGGCGGCAACGACCGCGACCCCTCCTCTACGCATCGCGCCAAAGCCCTACCCAGGACGGCCGCGGGCCAATCGTGGGTAGCATCCGCCCGCCAACCCCGGGAAGCGAGGCAACTTGGCAGTAGACGTTACGAAGGTCTCCGAGCTCGACGTCGAGCCCGGCACACTCCCCGACACCATGGCCGCCTGGGTCATCCGCGAGGAGCGCGAGGGCGAGCCCCGCGACGCCTTCCAGATCGAGGAGATCGAGGTCCCCGAGCCCGGCGCGTTCGAGGTGATCGTGCGCGTGATGGCCGCCGGGGTGAACTACAACAACGTGTGGGCGGCGCTCGGCGAGCCCGTGTCGGTCATGCGCTACGGCGACCACCCCGAGTACGGCCACCACATCGGCGGCTCCGATGCCTCGGGCGTCGTTTGGAAGGTCGGCGAGGGCGTGACCAGGTGGAAGCCCGGCGACGAGGTGATCATCCACTGCAACATGGCCTCCTACGAGGACCCCGAGGTGCACGGGCTCGACCCGCTCGCGGCGCCGTCGCAGATGATCTGGGGCTACGAGACCACCTGGGGCTCGTTCGCCCAGTTCACGAAGGTGCAGGCCCAGCAGCTACTGCCCCGCCCCCAGGCGCTGAGCTGGGAGGAGGCCGCCTCCTACGGGCTCGTCTACTTCACCGCCTACCGCATGCTCCTGACCCAGTGCGACCTCCAGGCGGGGCACAGGGTCCTGATCTGGGGCGCGGCCGGCGGCCTCGGCGTGTTCGCCACCCAGCTCTGCGCCGCCGCCGGCGCCCACGCCGTGGGCGTGGTCTCGTCGGAGGAGAAGGGCAAGCTCGTCAAGGAGCTCGGCGCCGTCGACTACGTCGACCGCAACGAGTTCGCCGGCATGATGCGCAAGGGCGACGAGTCGCCCGAGGAGGAGAAGGAGCGCTTCAAGGCGTCGCGCGCGTTCTCGAAGCGGGTGAAGGAGATCCTCGGCGATGCGCCCGACATCGTGTTCGAGCACGTCGGGAAGGCCACCTTCCCCACCTCGGTCTTCACGGTCAAGCCGTTCGGCAAGGTCGTGATCTGCGCGGGCACCACGGGCTACAACCTCGACTTCGACGTGCGCTACCTCTGGATGCGCCAGAAGCAGATCATCGGCTCGCACTTCGCCAACGCCTACGAGTGCATGAAGGCCAACGAGCTGATCGAGTCGGGCCAGATCCGGCCGGTGCTGTGGCGAACGATGGGCTTCGACGGGGTCGCCGAGGCGCACCAGCTCATGCGCGAGAACAAGCACGCCGGCAAGATCTCCATCCTCGTGGGCGCCGACGGCGAGGGCCAGGGCAAGAACGCCGAGGGCCCCGGGGCCATCTACGCGGAGATCGGCTGATGGCGGTGATGGTGCAGATCCGCTGGGTCGCCAACCCCTTCCGGGGCGACCTCTTCGCCCGGGGCTGGCGGCCGGCGGCCGAGGCCGTGCTCGACTACGGCGCCACGAGCTGGGCCTTCTATCGCAACCTCGACGGCCGCCTCGACTTCATCCAGGAGGCGGTTTTCGAGAGCAAGGCCGACTTCGAGCGTTACTGGTACTCGGAGCGGGTCGCCGAGGCTCGCGTCGAGCTGCAGGGCAGGTACCAGGTGCCGATCAACCCCGTCTTCTACGAGATCGTCGGGGCGGGCGAAGCCTCGCCCATCACCAATTCGGCCTGACGGGCCCCGTCGGACGTTCGTCCAGCTTCCTCAAGGGCCCCTTCAGCGGCGCCGATACGCCCCCTGACCGGGGCTGACCAAGGCAAACCCGTCGCGAGGCGGGGACGCAAAGCCAGAGATCTCGTCCATGCGAGACCGCTCGGCCGCCAGCACCGCCATTAACGGCGATGCAGGACTCGCATGGAGGTTTGGTCGAAAATGGACTTTCCGCTTCTGGCCTGTCGGATGCGTTGGATGAGCGCGGCCGCCGGCACCGGCGTGCTCGTGCTCGCGGTGGTGGTCGCCTTCAGCATCGGCGGCACCCCTGACTTCTCCCTCTCGCCCGCCTCGAGCGGCGCGACCCCGCAGGAGAAGCTGAGTCCCACGCTGGCCGCGGTCGCCGCGGACCGGCCGGAGAAGCGCACCGAGGTCATCGTGCGGATGCAGCCCGGTGAGACCACGTCCGCCGGGCGGGCGCTCGTCGAGCGCGCCGGCGGCAGCGCCATCAGCCGCGACCTCCCGATCATCAACGGCTTCGGAGCCGAGCTGCGGGCGGGTGACGCCGCGCGGCTGGCGGAGGACCAGCGCGTGCTCGCGGTGTCGTTCAACGGCAGCGTGCAGGCCGAGAACGCGGCCGGCGGGCCTGAGGACGCACCCGTCACGTTCGCCGACGAAGACGATGACGACCGGGGCGACGGCGACGGCGACGACGGCGAGGGCCGCGGCGATCGCGACGACGACGACGGCGAGGATCGCCCGCGGGGTGACCAGGGCCGGTACGACAACGATCCCCGGTACGCCTGTCCCGACACCGACGTGGCGCCGGCCACCGAGCCGTATCCGGTCGCGCGCGACTGGAGGTCCACTGATCCTCTTCAGGCTGTAGACCGCGTGAAGGGAGCCGAGCTGCACAGCGTCGACGCCGACGAGGCATGGCAGCGCGCCACGGGCAAGGGCGTCGGCGTCGCGGTGATCGACACCGGGATCGCCGATCAGATGCCGGAATTCCGCCGCTACGTGCACCGGACCAGCTCGCGCGTGGTCGCCACGGCGGTTACCAATCCCTGCGCGCTGACCGACACCGACAGCTACGGGCACGGCACCCACGTGGCCGGCCTGATCGGCGGCAACAGCCTGATGCTCGACCCGAGCGATCCGGCATACGGCACCCGGATGGGAGTGGCACCCGAGGCGAACCTGGTCTCGGTGAAGGTCGCGGACGAGGACGGCAACGCGACCGTGCTCGACGTGATCGCCGGGCTCCAATTCGTCGTCGAGTACAGGAAGGCCTTCAACATCCGCGTCGCGAACCTGTCGCTCGCCGCGGCCGAGCCCGAGTCGTACCGGCTCGATCCACTCGACGCCGCCGTCGAGCAGGCCTGGTTCGCCGGCGTGGTGGTCGTCGCGGCGGCCGGCAATGGCGGCGACGCGCCCGACGCGGTGCACTACGCGCCCGGCAACGATCCCTTCGCGATCGCGGCCGGCGCCGTCAACGACCGCAACACGCGGGCGACGGAGGACGACTTGCTCGCCACCTGGTCGAGTCGCGGCGTCACCCAGGACGGCTTCCACAAGCCGGACGTGCTGGCACCGGGCACGAGCTTGGCGGCTCCGGTGCCGGTGGGGAGCGACCTCACCGAGGAGTGCCCCGACTGCACGGGCGGCGGTCGCTACTTCAAGATGGGCGGGACCTCGATGTCCGCAGCCCTGGTCTCGGGCGTGGCGGCGCTGATCCTGGAGGAGAATCCCGACTGGACTCCGAACCAGGTGAAGGGCGCGCTGCGGAGCACGCTCACGGACGTGCCGGGCGTCGGCGGCGAGGTCAGCGCGCTCAAGGCGCTGGACGCCACCGACCTGACGTCCAACGTCGGGGTCAAGCCGAGCCACCTCATCCGGCTGGGATCGGGGCGGATCGATTGGCGCCGGGCGAGCTTCAGGCGGGCCAGCTTCCGCCGGGCGAGCTTCCGCCGGGCCAGCTTCAGGCGGGCGAGCTTCCGCCTGGCGATCTACCGCCGGGCCAGCTTCCGCCAGGTGTTGTACGAGCGCGCCAGCTACAGGCGGGCGAGCTTCAGGAAGACGGCGGACTTCGACAAGTGAGCCCTCACGCGACAGCGGTGCTGCGACTGCGGGCCCGGCTGGGGGCCGAGGCGCCGATCTGGCTCCTCGGGGCGGGCATCGCGGTCGCGGCGGCCGCCCTCTACGCGGGCGTCGTCGCGAACCTTCCGCACGAGCAGTCGCCGCGCGACTTGCCGTGGTGGGTCCTGGCGGGGGCGTTCGCGCTCGCCGAGGCGTGGGTGGTCCATTTCCACTTCCGGCGCAGCTCGCATTCCTTCTCGCTGGGTGAGCTGCCTCTCGTGTTCGGCCTTCTGTTCCTGTCGCCGCACGAGCTGCTGCTCGCAAGCGTCGTGGGGTCGACCATCCCGCTCGCGCTCGACCGCGAGATCCCGCCGGTGAAGGTCGCGTTCAACGTGGCGCAGTTCACGCTCGGCACCTGTGTCGCCCTGGCGGCCTTCGAGGTGCTCGCACCGAGCAGGGACGCGCTCGAGCCGGCGGTCTGGTCCGCGGCCCTGGTCGCGGTCTTCGCCACGGCGCTCGTCGCCGACATCACCGTCGGGGCCGCGATCGGCCTCACGGAGGGTGGCCTCGGCTTCAGGACCAGGCTCGAGATGCTGACGATCAACTGGGGCGTCGCCACGGTGAACGGCTGCCTGGCCCTGGCCGCGGCCACTGTCTACGCGGTGAGCCCGGCCGCGTCGCTCTTCCTGGTTATCCCCGCGGCGATGCTGATCTTCGCCTACCGCGCGTACATGTCGGAGCGCAGGCGGCACACCGAGCTCGAGTTCCTGCACGAGGCGACCGGCGCGCTGTCGCGCTCGCCGGAGATCGTGCCAGAGCTCGAGGTATTGCTCGAGCGCACCCGCGCGGCCTTCCGCGTGGAGTCGGCCGAGCTGGTTCTGTTCTCCGCGGAGTTCGGCCCCTCGCTGCGATCGACCCTCGGCCCCGGCGACAGGAAGCAGATGCTGGAGACGCTGGACGCGCCGGTGGTGGAGCGCCTCCGCGCCTTCGCCGAGCGGTGCTCCGGCGTGACCTCGCTCGAGGAGATCCGGGACGGAGACCTGCGCAGCTGGTGGTTCGACCGCGGGCTCCGCGAGGGCGTCGTGGTGGCCCTCAGGGGGGAGCGCGTCGTGGGCCTGCTGGTGCTGGCCGGGCGCGTCGGCGTGCAGCGCTCGTTCAGCCGCGACGAGCTGCGGCTGGTCGAGACGCTGGCCGGCAACGTGACCGTCGCCCTTCAGTACGACCACCTCGAGCACGCGGTGAGGGAGCTGACCACGCTGCGCGCCGAGCTCGAGCGCGAGGCTTTCTACGACTCCCTGACGGGCCTGGCCAACCGCTCCCTGTTCATCAACCGGGTCGACAAGGCGCTGCGCACCCGCCACGAGGCGATCTACGTGCTGTTCATCGACATCGACGACTTCAAGACCATCAACGACACGCTCGGCCACCAGGCGGGCGACGAGGTGCTGCACGAGGTCGCCAAGCGGCTGCTGCGCTGCCTCCGCGACGGCGACACCGCCGCCCGGCTGGGTGGCGACGAGTTCGCCGTGCTGCTCGAGGGCGGTCCCACGGAGGAGGACGCCGTGGCGGTCGCCGAGCGCACCCTTGCCGAGTTCCGCAACCCGGTGCACGTCGGCGACGAGGGCGTCTCGATCCAGCTCAGCATCGGAGTGGCGAAGGGCGTGCGCGGCAAGAACTCAGCCGACGACCTGCTGCGCAATGCGGACGTCGCGATGTACGGCGCCAAGGGGCGCGGCAAGAACCAGCTGCGGATGTTCGAGCCCGGCATGCAGCGCGCCATCGAGCAGCGCCACCGGCTCAAGCGCGAGCTGGAGCGAGCCATCGCGCGGCGCGAGTTCTCGGTGCACTACCAGCCGATCATCGACCTGCAGAGCGGCGACCCGGTGGCGGTCGAGGCGCTGGTGCGCTGGGACCATCAGGAGCGTGGCTCGATCCCGCCCGGTGACTTCATCCCGTTCGCGGAGGAGACCGGACTCATCGTTCCCATCGGGGAGATCGTGCTCGAAGACGCCTGCCGCCAGGCGGCCCTGCTTGGCCACGGCGACGGGCCGGACGGCGCGCTCGGCATGCATGTGAACGTGTCGACGATCGAGCTGCTCGATCCCGACTTCCTCGTCCGGCTCGACACGCTCGTGCTCGGCAACGGCCTGAGCCCGTGGCAGATCACCATCGAGATCACCGAGCACGTGCTGATGTTCGACGAGCACCAGGCGCTGGCGACGCTCGAGGACGCCCGCGCCCGCGGCTACAAGGTGGCGATCGACGACTTCGGGACGGGCTATTCCTCGCTCGCCTATCTCCGCAGCCTGCCGATCGACACGATCAAGATCCCCAAGGCCTTCACCGACGGGGTCGGCGGTAGCACCAAGGACGACATGTTCGCCCGCGCCGTGATCGACTTCGGCTCCAAGCTCGACGTCACGGTCGTGGCCGAGGGCGTCGAGCGCGCCGAGCAGGCGGCCATCCTGCGCAGCCTCGGCTGCGAGCTGGCCCAGGGCTTCTTCTTCGCCCGCCCGGTCGAGGCCAAGGACGCGCGGCACTCGCTGGAGCTCGTCGCGGCCTAGCGGCTAGCTGCGCTCGAGCGGCGCCATCGTCAGGCCGGCGCCCTTCAGCTGCTCCCAGTAGAGCTCGGCCGGCTCCTTGGGGCCGGACCAGACGATCGCCTGGCCGGTGTTGTGGATCTTGTTGGCCATCGCCATGCCGGCGTCGTAGGTGACGCCGGGGATCACATGCGAGAGCGTGCGCGCCACTCCCTCGAACGTGTTGTGGTCGTCGTTCAGCACGATCACCCGCCAGTCGCCGCCGAGGTCCTCGCCGGGCCCGCCGACCTTGGGTAGCTCGACGGTCTCGGTGCTCAAGCGGCCTCCGCCTCGGCTCTCTTCCGCCAGTAGCGGTTGAGCCCCTGCCAGAGCTGCTCCGGCGGAGCGGCCTGCACGAAGCTCTGCGCCGTCTCAACGTCGGTGACCTCGCGCAGCTCGGCGTCCATCCGCCTGACGAACTCCTCCTCGGTCTCGCTCCTGGCGGCGTCGGCGTTGTTGAGCAGCGCCGTCCGGAGGCGGTGCAGCTGGTCCTCCACGTCGGAGACCGGGCCGAAGTGGGTCAGGCAGAGCTCGCTGGGGTTCCAGGCCGCGACCGTATGGAGCGAGTCGAGCCACGCCTCGAGGTCGATGTCGGGCGGCGGGGTCGGCGCCATGGTGTGCTCCGAGGGGGGTATCCGCACACCGGCCACGTCGCCGACGAAGGCAGCGCCGTTGTCCTCGTGGAAGTAGCAGACGTGGTGGGAGGCGTGGCCCGGCGTGGCGGCGACGCGAAAGGCGCCCTCGATCTTCTCGCCGCCGCTCAGCGGTCGCAGGCGATCCTCGGGCACGGGCAGGACGTCGCCCCACAGACGCTCCATGTCGGCTCCGTAGAGCCGGCTCGCGCTCTTCAGCAGCTTGGTCGGGTCGGCCAGGTGCGGCGCGCCCAGCTCGTGCACGTAGACCTCGAGCTGGGGGAAGCGCTCGGCGAGCACGCCCGCCGCGCCCGCGTGGTCGAGGTGGATGTGCGTGAGCAGCAGACCGCGCGGCTCCACGGGGTCGAGCGCGTTCAGCAGCGTCTCGGCGCAGGTCGCCGGCCCGGGATCGACTATCAGCCCGTCCTCGAGCTCGTAGGCGCAGATCACGCGGTCGCGCCCCAGGTGCATCACGTCGATCGCGCGGCTCACCGGCCGCCGAAGATAACGGCTGCGGGCGTTTCTGCCGATCAGGGCAGCGTGAGGTTCTTGATCCCGTTCTCCCTTCTGGGCGCGGCGACGGTAGCGTCGCTGCTGCTGCTCGACCGGATCGGCGAGGTCGCCGCCGGAGCGATCTTCACGGGCGGCGTGCTCGTCTCCGTCGCCGGCCGGGCACTCGCTGTCGATCGAACGGCGGCCCCCGGGGCGGGCTCGCGGTCGGTCCAGATCGGCTTTCCTGAGACCTGGCTCGAACGGAGCCACGTGGCTGGGATCGTCGCGCAGATGTCGGCGCGGCAAGGTCCCGGCTGGACCCTCGAGGTGGTCGGGCGCGGCACCGACCCGGACGAGATCGAGGTCACGGCGCGCGAGCTGGCCCGGCTGATCGAAGCCGGCCAGTTGGGTCGCGAGGTCCGGTACGTCGTGGTTGCCCGCGACTGAGTGTCAAAATCCCTTCGGCTTATGTCGAACGATCATCGGCTGCCCGAGCCCGACCGGCCTTGGGTCATGCGCACCTACGCGGGGCATTCCACGGCCAAGGAGTCGAACGAGCTCTACCGCCGCAACCTGGCCAAGGGCCAGACAGGCCTCTCGGTCGCCTTCGACCTGCCGACCCAGACCGGCTACGACCCCGACCACGAACTGGCGCGGGGAGAGGTGGGCAAGGTCGGCGTCTCGATCGCGCACAAGGGCGACATGCACACGCTGCTCGACGGCATCCCGCTCGACGAGATGAACACGTCGATGACGATCAACGCCACCGCCGCCTGGCTGCTCGCCCTCTACATGACCGTGGCGGAGGAGAACGGCGTCGACACGTCCGCCCTCCAAGGCACCACGCAGAACGACATCATCAAGGAGTTCCTATCGCGCGGGACCTACGCGTTCCCGCCCGAGCCCTCGATGCGGCTGATCGCGGACATGATCGCCTTCACCGTCGACGAGGTGCCCAAGTGGAACCCGATCAACATCTGCTCCTACCATCTCCAAGAGGCCGGGGCGACGCCGGTGCAGGAGGTGGCCTACGCGCTCTCCACGGCGGTGGCGGTGCTCGACCGGGTCCGACCGCGGGTGCCGGAGGAGACCTTCCCGCGCGTGTTCGGGCGCATCTCGTTCTTCGTCAACGCGGGCATCCGCTTCGTCGAGGAGCACGCCAAGCTGCGGGCGATGGGCCGGCTGTGGGAGCAGATCGGCCGTGAGCGCTACGGCGTCACCGACGAGCGCTTCCTGCGCCTCCGCTACGGCGTGCAGGTCAACTCGCTCGGCCTGACCGAGTCGCAGCCGGAGAACAACATCATCCGAATCGTGCTCGAGGCCCTCTCCGTGACCATGGGGCGCGACGCCCGCGCCCGGGCCATACAGCTCCCCGCCTGGAACGAGGCGCTCGGCCTGCCTCGGCCTTGGGACCAGCAGTGGTCGCTGCGCATCCAGCAGATCCTGGCCTACGAGACCGACCTGCTCCACTACCCCGACATCTTCCGCGGCTCCGAGGTGATGGACGGCATCGTGGAGGAGCTGGCCGAGGGGGCGCGCGCCGAGATGGCTGTCGTGGCCGAGCATGGTGGCGCGGTCGAGGCCGTGCCCTACATGAAGACCCAGCTCGTCGAGTCGCACCGCGAGCGGGTGCGAAGGATCGAGTCCGGCGAGCTCAAGGTCGTGGGCCAGAACTGCTACACCGAGCACGAGCCGTCGCCGCTGCAGACCGGCGAGGACGGCGGGATCCTGCGGGTCGATCCGCAGGTGGAGCGGTCTTCGGTCGAGGCGGTGCAGAGGTGGCGGTCGTCGCGCGATCAAGCTGCCGTGGACGCTGCCCTCGATTCGCTGCGCACGGCCGCGAGCAATGAGGACGAGAACGTGATGCCGGCCACGCTGGCCGCCGCCCGCGCGGGCGCCACCACCGGCGAGTGGGCCGGCGTGCTGCGCGAGGCCTTCGGCGAGTACCGGGCTCCCACCGGTGTCGGTGGCGCCGCGGCTGCGCCCGACGACTCGGCGCTGGCCGAGCTGCGCGAGCGGGTCGAGCGGGTGTCCGAGGCGCTCGGGCGGCGGATCAAGATCCTGGTCGGCAAGCCGGGGCTGGACGGCCACTCCAATGGCGCCGAGCAGATCGCCGTGCGGGCGCGCGACGCCGGCATGGACGTCGTCTACGAGGGCATCCGCCTGACGCCGTCGAGGATCGCGCGCACCGCCGTGGACGAGGGAGTGCACGTGGTGGGCCTTTCGATCCTGTCCGGGTCGCACGCCGAGCTGATCCCGGCCGTGCTGCGGGAGCTTCGCGAGGCGGGCGCGGACGTGCCCGTCGTGGTCGGCGGCATCATCCCGCCGGCCGACGAGAAGGCCCTGCTCGACGCCGGCGTGGCGCGCGTCTACACCCCGAAGGACTTCGAGGTCAGCCGGATCATGGGCGACATAGTCGGCCTGGTCGCCGACCACCACGGCGCAAAGGCCCCGGCGACGGAGCCGTCACCCACGTAAGGGGGCGCGCGGGCGGGACGCCCCTCACCCTGGCGCCGTAAACGCGTCGGATACCGTGGCCGCCCGTGGCCACCAACGAGGCCAGAGACCTGGGCGAGCGCCTTCGCAACGGCGACCGCACGGCCGCCCCGGCGGCCCTCAACCTGATCGAGGACCGCTCGCCCGGGTCGAGGGAAGCCGCCCGTGAGCTCCTCCGCGAGGTCTCCCCGGCAGCCCTCGGCCGCGAGGCGCCCGCCCACCTCGTCGGCGTGACCGGCCCCCCGGGAGCAGGCAAGTCGACCCTTCTGTCCGCGCTCGTAGGGGAGTGGCGGCGCCGGGGGCGCTCCGTGGCGGTGCTCGCGGTCGACCCGTCGTCGAAGCGCAGCGGTGGCTCCCTGCTCGGCGACCGCGCCCGGATCGAGCACGACCCCGCCGATCAGGAGGTGCTCATCCGATCCACCGCGGCCGGCGGGCGGCTCGGCGGGCTCGCACCGGCCACCCGCGAAGCGGCCCAGGCGCTGGCGGCGGCCTACGACGTCGTGGTCGTCGAGACCGTGGGGGTCGGGCAGAGCGAGACCGACGTCGAGGACGTCTGCGACACGGTGGCCGTCGTGGTCCAGCCCGCCTCGGGCGACGTGCTGCAGTTCCTGAAGGCCGGGATCATGGAGGTGCCCGACGTGCTGGTGGTGACCAAGGCCGACCTCGGCGATTCCGCGGCGAGGGCCCAGCGGGACCTCGATCGCGCGCTCGACTCGCTCGGCGCCCGCGACGTCCCGGTCGTCGCGGTGTCATCGCTTCCCCCTCCCCGGGGAATCGCCGAGCTCGTCGACGCCCTCGACGGCCACAGGCAGAAGCTCGACCTGCCGGCGGAGCGCCTGAGCGCCCGCAGGCAGGCAGCCCTTCGCGAGTTCACCGCCGAGCACGGGGAGGCCGCGCTCCGCGCGCTGGGCGGCCGGCGCGAGGCGGAGCGCATGCTGGCGGAGCAGGAACCCGGCCACGGAACGGACGAGCTGGTCGAGGAGCTGGCCCGCCGGGCGGCCCGATGAGGCGCTTCCTCACCCAGCTTGCGGTCCTTGCCGCTGCCTTCGGGCTCGGGGTCGGTGTCGCCGAGCTGGCCGGCGCCGCCAACCTCGGCGTCGCGTTCGGCTTCGGCCAGATCGCCTTCGCGCTCGCCCTCGCCGCCCTGCTGCTGCGTGGCTAGGACGTCGGCGCGCCCTCGGCGATCGCCACCGCTTCGCCGACCGACACCCCGCGGAACGCCGTTCCGGCAAGGTCGCGCAGCTCGATCGAGAGCCGGCCGGTGAGCTCGTCCAGGCGGAAGTCGAGCTCCCGGCCCTCGGCCTCCAAAGCCTCCGCCCGCCTGGCCGCCTCGTCGACCGCGAGCCAAACTTCCGGCGGGGGATACAGGCCAGCGAGCTCCACGGCCTGTGTAATCGGGAGCGAAACTGGGAACTTTAGGGGGACCGAAACTCGCAAATACCGCGATTTGGGGATGCCGTTCGCGCCGTCGGGCACCGACAATTCCGGTGTCCCGGGAGGACGGGCAGGGAGGCTTCGCGGACAGGCCGGGAGGCAACTTCGTCATGAAGACAGGGACGCGAACACGTGCGGCGACGACCGCGGATCGGTCGATCGCCGTGTGGGAGGAGTACCGCCGCAGCGGCAACCGCTCGCTGCGGAACCGCCTCGTCCTCACATACGTGCCGCTCGTGAAGCACGTCGTCTACAAGAAGCTCCGGGAGCTGCCGGTGTCGTGCGAGGCAGATGAGCTGATCTCGTGCGGGATCGAGGGACTGATCGCCGCGCTCGACCAGTACGACCCGAGGAAGGGCGCCGGCCTGGAGCCGTACCTGTGGACGCGCATCCACGGAGCCGTGCTCGACGAGCTGCGCCGCCGCGACTGGGCGCCGCGCTCGCTGCGCCGCCTGGAGCGCGACATCCGCAAGGCGCGCGAGCAGTTCACGGGCGCCCACGGCCGCCCGCCGACTCGCCAGGAGCTCGCCGACCTGGTCTCGCTGACCCCGCGGGAGCTGCGCGACCGCGAGCGTGAGATCGAGAACTCCGACATGACCTCGCTCAGCTCGCTGGTGGTCGGCGAGGGCGAGACCGCGGTGGAGCTCGTCGACACCCTCGAGACCGACGACGAGACCACGGACCCCGAGCACATGGCCGAGGTTCAGCACACCAAGTCGAGGTTCCGCCGGGCGTTCGCGCAGCTGTCCGAGCGCGAGCAGGAGGTGGCGGTGCTCCTCTACGTCAAGAACCTGACCCTGCGCGAGATCGGCGAGGTGCTCGGCGTGTCCGAGAGCCGCGTCTCGCAGATCCACGGCCAGCTCAAGCGGCGCGTGCGCGACCGGCTCGCCGAGGACCCGTCGCTGTTCGCCGAAGTCGCGTAGGCCGGCCCTAGCCTCCCGCGGCGCCCTAGCGCCCTAGCGCCCTAGCGCCCTAGCGCCCTAGCGCCCTAGCTCGCGCTCGGCCCGCGCAAGCTCGTCCGGCGTGTTCACGCTACGCACCAGCGCCGCCGGCAAGGCCACCCGCACCGGATCGAGCGCCTCCACCGTCCGGGTCAGTGGGGCGTCCTCGGGCGCCCGGCCGAGCGTCTCCACGGCGGCGGGCTCGTAGAGGGCGAAGACCGGCTGTAGCACGCCGCCCGCCGCCGCTACGACGGCGGGGCTTCCGGACGCAGCGCCCGCCGCCTGGAGCAGGGTGCGGCAGGCGTCAGGGGTCACGAACGGCATGTCGGCCGCGCATACCAGGACGGGCCCTCCCGCCCGCTCGAGCGCGTGGACGATGCCGGTCAGAGGATGCCGGGGCGTGGCGGGCTCGTCCCAGCGCTCCACTCCGTCCAGCTCGGGCAGCTCCGTGTCCGGCTTGCAGACCAGGGCGACCCGGTCGCAGACCGCCGCCAGCGCGGCCACCGGATACGAGACCAGGGGCCTCCCGGCCAGCGCCGCGGCCGGCTTCGAGCCGCCGCCCAGGCGACTCCCCTCGCCGCCGGCGAGCACCGCGCCTACCAAGCGGGCTGCTTCCCTGGTCGCACGGGTGCGGCAGACTACGCAAGCCTTGAGGGGCGCCGCTCGAAAGTGACGCACGGAACCGGACGCCGCAGCTCGGACTGCCGGGCGCCCCGCCGCCGGCGGGGCTGATGGGCCTCGGCAGCTACGTGTCCGTGGGCCGCTCGCTGGAGACGGCCCTCCAGCGGGTGGAGCTGGCGGAGCGCGCGGGCTACGAGTCCGTCTACATCACCCACATCGCGGGCCGGGACTCCGTCACCACGCTGATGGCCTACGCCTCGCGCACCGACCGGGTGCGGCTGGGGACCGGCGTGATGCCGATCTACTCGCGCACCCCGGTGGCGACCGCGCAGTCCTTCGCCACGCTCGACGAGTTCTCGGGCGGCCGGGCGGTTGTCGGCCTGGGCGTGTCGCACCGGGCGACGGTAGAGGGCTGGTACGGGAGCACGATCGACAAGCCCGTGCGCGAGATGCGCGAGTACGTGGCGATCGTGCGCGCGATCCTGCGGGGGGAGGACCCGCCCCGGGGCGAGCGCTTCCGGTCCGGCTTCCACTTCATGGGCTACGAGCCGCGGCCGGACATCCCGGTCTACGTCGCCGGGCTGTCGCCGGCGATGCTCCGCCTGGCCGGTGAGGTGGCGGACGGGGTGATGCTCTGGCTCTGCAACCCCGACTACATCCACGACGTGGTGGTCCCCGCCGTGGCCGAGGGCCGCGAGCGCGCCGGCAAGCCGGCCGACGGGTTCGACGTGGTCGCGGCCGTGCCGGCGGCGGTGACGGCCGACCCGGAGGAGGCGCGCTCGCGGCTGCGCCAGG
>DATACN010000027.1:0-6139 GCA_036258995.1 Thermoleophilaceae bacterium
CGTCAATCGGGTGGATATGGCGCGTATCCCAACCGAGCGCTTCCATCTCCCGGCTGAAAGCGAAGTCATCGTTGCCCTGAAGGTCATTCAACAATCGGGCAAGCTCGACCTCCCATGAAGTTGTCCAATAGGTCGGCTCCACCGGTTCGTCACTGATCGCGGACCCGGGGTAGTCGGCCCGCGGCCAGGGCGCGACACCGCTGACTCCGGCACCCCAGTTCACTGAGCCATAGGTCACCTGCCAAACGAGAGCATCGTTCAGCAAGACGTGTATGTATCGCTGTCGGACGCTGCTCCACTCACCCGGCATCCACGGCGGATCATCGTCGCGGCTCCGTCGAGGATCACTCCAATCCTCGGGATCTAGGCCCCAAGCGAGCGCGAGGCGGGCATCAGCTAAGTAGACCGCGCGGTACATGTGGTGAAGCGCCACCCAACGAGGTTCGTCGTAGCTGCCTAGGTTCACGAGGCCGGACAGCAAGAACTCGGCCGGTCCGCTATCCGGAATGCGCACCCATTCATCGGACTTGATGCCCTGGCAGAGGTCGAGAAGGCCACGAAGCTCCATCGTGTCCTCACGGTAGTTCGTAGCCCGGACGCCGCTGGGGGTCCGCTCGGGGTCCGGCGCCCAGCGGCGGTTCCAAACCCGTCAGCCAAACCCCGAGCGTTTGCGGGCCTTTCTTAGTGGGCCGGGGTGGATTCGAACCACCGACCGACGGATTATGAGTCCGCTGCTCTGACCGCTGAGCTACCGGCCCTCGGGTGTGACGGTAGCGTCGGAATCAGCCGGCCTCACCGCCCGATAGATCGCGAGGGTCGAGGGGACCCCGCGCAGGGCGGCGTCCGCCGACTCGGCGCTCAAGCCGTCGGAGCGTATGCGGTCGCGGACGTCGCTCGAGATGAGCACCTCGTCCGTCGGCGCCGCCTCGCAGAGACGCGCTGCGATGTTCACGTCCACGCCGATGAAGTCGTCGCCGATTCGCAGCGGGCGGCCGACGTGCACGCCCGCGTGCAGGGATGGTTGGTAGCCGTTGAACGAGAGCTGGTCGACTTCCGACATCGCGTGGAAGGCCGCGTAGACCGCGGCCGGGCAGTCGGGGAAGATCGCCATGGTCCCGTCCCCGAGGCGCTTGACCACCTGGCCGCCGTGGGCCTCGACGCTGCCGGTGATCAGGGCGTCGACGTTTCGCAGCATCTCCAGCGACGCCTCGTCGCCGGCCTCGAGCGCCCACTGCGAGTAGCCGCCGACGTCCGTGAAGAGGATGGAGAACTCCTCGCTCGACCCCAGGCCGCGAAGGTCCTCGCCGATCCAGTCCGCGACCTGGAGCCCGGCGAGGCTCAGCTCGGCCAGCAGGCTCAGGCGTCCCTCGTTCAGTGCCCCGGCGCGGCGCCCGATCACGCGGGCCGGCGACGTGCCTACGGTGGACATCGGGTCGCCGAAGTCGCTGTCGCCCGGCAGCACCTGGCGCGCCGCGCGCACCAGCGACACGAGGCTCCGCTGGCGGTTGAGCCAGCGAAGGTACGCCTGGAGGGTGTCCCGCGTCTCGCCCAGCACGCGCGGGGACAGCGTACCGCCGGACGCCCCGTGTATCCGGTGCCGTCGCGGGTATATGGCCCACTGATGGCAGAACGCCAACTCGAGGACAGACCGATCTCCGAGCTGGTCCAGCAGCTCTCGGGACAGACCCAGACCCTTGTGCGCCAGGAGCTCCAGCTCGCCCAGCTCGAGCTGAAGGCGAAGGGAAAGCGCGCCGGGATAGGCGCCGGCATGTTCGGCGGCAGCGGCCTATTCGCCCTCTACGGCCTGGGCGCGCTCGTGGCGGCGGCGATCCTGGGGCTGGCCACGGCGGTCGACCCGTGGCTGGCCGCGCTGATCGTGGCCGTGGTCCTGTTCGCGGTCGCCGGGATCCTTGCGCTGACCGGCAAGAAGCAGGTGGACGAGGCAACGCCGCCGGCCCCCGAGCAGGCGATCGCCGAGGGGCAGCAGACCGTCGACGAGGTGAAGGCGAGGGCGGGCAGGCAATGAGCTCGGAAGAGCGCGACATCGACCGCACCAGGGTGAGCGAGACCCAGCCCGATCCCGAGGAGCTTCGGAGGGACATCGAGGAGACGCGCGCGGAGCTGGGCGACACGGTCGAGGCCCTGTCGCACAAGGCCGACGTCAAGGCCCGCGCCGGCGACAAGGTCGACGAGCAGAAGCAGGCCGTCAAGGCCAAGGCGGAGGAGCTCAAGCAGAAGGCCGAGGGGGTCAAGGAGAGGGCCTCGCAGGCCACCCCCGACGACGTGAAGTCGGCGGCGAGCGGGGCCGCGAGCACGGCCCGCGAGCGGCCGGAGATCCCGGCCGTCGCCGCCGCCTTGCTGTTCGGGCTGCTTCTGGGCTGGCTGCTCGGCCGGCGCTAGAGAGCTTCCCCGGGCGGCCGGCAGGCGGCGCGGCTGCGGTCGAGCAGCGCCCCGGATGACGTGCGGAACTCGAGCGTCGCCCGTCCCGGCTCGAGGACTATTCGCAGCGCGCCGGTGACCTTCGCGCGGCCGAACGCCAGCCGGCGATCGCGCCCCATCGAGTAGAGAATCGACCCGCCTGCGCCCGCCACGTACTGGGTCATCCCGTCGCGGCGCCGCATGCGCTGGAGGCTGTGCTCGTGGGCGCCGAGGACGATCCGGGTGTGCCCGCGCAGGGTGTTCCACACCGCGGACATGTCCGGGCTGTCGCCGTGCAGGCCGGCGGCGGCGAATCGCGGGCGGTGGGCGAAGGCCAGCCGGCAGGTGCCCGGCTCGCGCAGCCGCTCGCGCAGCCACCTGAGCTGGGGCGAGCCCGCGCCGTGCGCGGCCTCGGAGTTGAGGCTGAGGACCTGCCAGCCGCCCAGGCGGAACGAGTACCAGTAGCGCTGGGGCCGCCCCTTGGCGCGCCGCCAGTAGGGCAGGTAGCCGGTGTGGCGGTTGGGCCAGTCGTGGTTGCCCGAGGTGGGCTCGGTGATGCGCTTGAGCCGACCGTAGCTCGGCTCGTAGTTGCGGCGGAACTCCGCGGCCGTACCCGTGTCGTAGACGTCGCCCAGGTAGAGGAAGCGGTCGGGCCGGTCGCGCGCGATGCGGGCGGCCATCCGGCGGGCGGCCAGGCTCCCGTCGCCCCCATCCCCCACCGCCCAGACCACAGCTCGCTGGTCGGTCGCCGGCGGCTCCTGCGCGGTCCCGGCCAGGGCCGCCGCCGCAGCCGCTATCGCCGCGCCCACCATCACGGAAGCACGAACAGGCCGTCGCTCACGGCCCGCTCCCCTGCCCGATCGGAGGGACGGTTCACGACCCGGCGTCCGACGGTCATCGTGGTGGATCCGCCGCCGTCGAGGTTCAGTGCGTCGCGGGCGCCGAGGGCCCTCATCACGCGGGCGGCCTCGATCAGCGAGACGCCGGCGCTCCAGCCGCGGCGGCGGCCGTCGATCGTCGCGAGCAACAGGCGCCCGTCGGCCCTCACGCCGGCCAGGGTGCGCGGATTGCGGGCGATCACGAACGCGCTGAAGAACGACGATCCCCCTGGCGGCGCGAAGCCCTCGGCGAGGCTGCCGACACGGACCATCCCGTTCCGCAGCAGGCGGGGACCTCCGCTGACGATCGCCTCGTAGCCGGCGGGGTCGATGGTGCGGGCGCCGGCGCGCAGCGTCAGGCGGAGGTCCGGCCGGGCGCCCGCGATCGCCTCCTCGCGCAGGAAGCGCGCGGCGTCGCCGCTGCCTGCCAGCACGTAGCCGTCGCGCGGCACCCGCGAGCCGCCTCCGGGGCGCCTGCTCGTCACGGCGCCGCCGCGGAGGGTCGCCTCGAAGCCGCCGGCGGGGGTCGGAGCTCCATAGCTGCGCGTGAACATGACGAGCTCGCTTCGGTCGGTGCAGGTGGCGGTCGCGTTGGGCAGCTCCGTGGGCCGGTCGCCTCCGCGGCCGCCGCAAGCCGGGACCAGACCGGGCGTGCGATCGACTCCGTCGAGCAGCCGGGTCCGCTCCCCGATCGAAACCGAACCCGCGAACCGCAGCGGGGCGATCTGCGGACGCTCCTGCGGGGAGCGCGGCAAGAGCAGCGCGGAGCGCCCTGCCACGGGCTCGCTCACCAGCCGGCCGCGCACGGACAGGGCGCCCACCGGGTTCCCGCCGCCGTTGAAGAACCCGGCGTTGACCCCCGCGATGGCCCGCGTCCGACGCGCCATCGAGGACGTCCGCTCGCGTGCGATCGCGCGTCCGTTGGAAAGCACGGCGCCGACGCGGCCGGCGATCGCGGCGCGGTTGACGGTCAGCACGTTCACCCGCCAAGGCCCGCCCGAGCGGACGATCCGCGTCCAGGTGATGCCGGTTGCGATCCGGACCGTGGCGCGGCCCTCTCTCAGCGAGCCCGGGCCGAGCGGTAGTCCGGCCGCGCTCGCACCCGGAGTGACCGCGAGCAGCGCCGCGGCCGCGAGCAGCGAGGCGGCCCTCAACCCCGCGTGGCCTTCTTCAGAGCCGCTTCCAACTCGCGGGCGCTGAAGGCTCCTTCTATCCGGGCGGCGATCCTGCCGTTGCGGTCGATCGCGAACACCCAGGGCTCCGTCGGCAGGTTCCACTCCTGCACCTGGGGGCGGTAGCCCTGCTCGACCCGGTTGTTGTTGAAGATCTCCATGTGGATGAACTCGGCCTCGCCCTCGTGCCTGGCCTTGACCTGCTCGGCGATGTCCACGACCGGTCCGCACACCCGGCTCTGGCAGAGGGCGGGAGTGGCGAAGAGCAGTATCACGGGCTTCTTGCCGACCACGTCCGCGAAGTTCGTCTCGTGCATCGTCGACGGCGGGACTCGCGTGTCGATCTGCTCGAGGTTGCCGCCCACCGACGCCTCGGTCGGGGTGTTCGTGCGCGGCGCGGGGTCGCCGACGCCGGGCACCCGATCGCGGCCGACCACCTGCAACGGGCCCCCCGCCGACGCGGCGGTCACGAGGCGGTCGTCCAGCCTCGCCATGCCGAGCACCTCGTAGCGGCCGGGCCTCTCGAACGGGATGTCGGCGACGTAGACCGTCTTGGCGGAGTCGGGGTCGTCGGATACCGAGCGGCTCTGGAACTGTGGCTCCACCGCCAGCGACTCATACCGCGCGGGGAAGGGCCCGCGCGCCGCGCCCTGCCCGGCCGGCGCCACGTAGACGGCGGCGGGGGCGTCAGCGATCTGAGCGCGGGCGCGATCGAACAGGCCAAACCCGAAGCGGTTCCTGCCGCTGGTGAGCTGGGAGACGGAGGGCGACAGCACCGGGCCTCCGGCGCCGTACTCGTTCCAGAGCTGGGCGAGGGTGCGTCCCTGTGGCTTCGGAAAGTCCTCTGGGCTCGCGACCGGGGGCGGCGTCTCGGCCTGCCCGTTCTGGTCGGAGTCGCCTCCACCGCAGGCGGGCACCAGCGCCCCGGCGACGAGGGCCGCAGCGATGAGGATCCGGCGAGAAAACACCGCCACGGAAGCGTAAGGATCGAACGCCGCGCCTGCGCAGGGTGAACGGCCCTTAACGCGCGGTTCAAATAGCCTGCCCCGCCGTGCGGGCAGCGCTGATAACAGGCGGTTCCAGCGGCATCGGCCTGGCGATCGGCCGCGCCCTGGCCGAGGACGGTTACGGGGTGACGCTCTCGGCCCGCCGGCCGGACAAGCTCGAGGCTGCGGCGGACCAGCTGCGGGAGGGGGACTTCGAAGTGGAAGCCGTCCCCGCCAACATGGCCGAGGAAGACGACATCAAATCGCTGGCCCGGAAGCACCGCGAGCGCTTCGGCCGCTGCGACGTGCTCGTCAACAACGCCGGCCTGGGAATCGGAGGCCCGATCGCCGAGGCCGAGACGAAGAAGCTCGACCTGCAGCTCGACGTGAACCTGCGCGCCGTCTACCTGATGACGCGCGAGTGCTTCCCGATGCTGAAGGAAGCCGGGGCCGAGCACCACAAGGCGCTGGTCGTCAATACAGCCTCGATTGCAGGGAAGTTCGGGCAGGGCTGGCTGGCCGCCTACTCGGCGACCAAGTTCGGCGTCGTCGGCTTGAGCCAGGCGCTCCACAAGGAGCTGTCGAAGGACGGCATCCAGGTGACTGCGCTCTGCCCTGGCTTCGTGGCCACCGCGATGACCGACTGGATCGAAGGTCAGATCCCGAAGGACGACATGATCCAGCC
>DATACN010000028.1:0-2955 GCA_036258995.1 Thermoleophilaceae bacterium
TTCGGGCGAGCGCCAGAGCTAGCGCACCCAGGGAAGGCGCCGCAGCAGCTTCAGCCCCAGCACGATCAGGCGGCCCCACAGGTACTGCGGCATCCGGCCCGGCGGGGCGATGGGGAGGATCCGCTGGACCGAGACGGTCTGGCTCTCGGTGTACTTGAGGATGCCGTCGGCGCCGTGGCGGCGGCCCACCCCCGAGTCCTTCATTCCTCCCATCGGGGAGTCGACCGAGCCCCAGGTCGAGATGAAGCCCTCGTTCACGTTCACCGTGCCGGCCTGCAGCCGCTCCGCGATCCGGCGGCCGCGGCCGGTGTCGCGGGTCCAGACGCTCGCGTTCAATCCGAAGTCGCTGTCGTTGGCGCGCTTGACCACCTCGTCGTCGGAGGAGAAGCGAGAGATCGCCACCACGGGCCCGAAGGTCTCGTCGGCGAACATGGTCATCCCCTCGCGCACGTCCGAGAACAGGGTCGGCTCGAAGAAGTAGGGGCCCACGTCGGGCCGCGGCCGGCCCCCGCAAAGCAGCGTGGCGCCTTTGGACTTCGCGTCCTCCACGTGATCGGTGACCGTGTCGAGCTGGTCCTGGGAGATCAGCGAACCCATGTCGTCGCGGTAGCCGAGCTCGGCCCCGAGCTTGATCTCGCGGGTGCGCTCCACCAGCCGGCGAGTGACCTCGTCGGCGATGTCCTCGTGCAGGAACAGCCGCTCGACGGAAATGCAGAGCTGGCCGGCGTTCGAGAACAGTGCCCGCTCTGCGCCCTCGATCACCCGGTCGACGTCCGCGTCCTCGCACACGACCATCGCGTTCTTGCCGCCCAGCTCCATCGAGCTCGGGATCAGCCTCTCGGCGGCCTGCGAGGCGACCTTGCGGCCCACCTCGGTGCTCCCGGTGAACATCACGTACTCGACACGGTCGATGAGCTCCGGACCGAGCTCGGACCCGGAGCCCGTGATCACGTGGATCAGCCGAGCAGGCAGACCGGCCTCCTCGAACAGCTCCGCGCCGAGCAACGCGCTGAACGGCGTCTGCGTGTCGGCCTTGATGACGACGCCGTTGCCGGCGGCGAGGGCCGGTAGCGCGTCGCTGATGCTGAGCGTCATCGGATAGTTCCACGGGCTGATCACGCCCACCACGCCGAGCGGATGGTGGTGCTCCCAGGTGGCGGTCAGGACGGGGAACGCTCCCCGTCGCCGCTTCGGGCGCAGGAAGCGCTCCAAAGTCCGGGCGTAGTAGCGCGCCACCATCGTCACGTCGAGGATCTCCTCGAACGCGTGCCGGCGCGCCTTGCCGCCCTCGAGCTGAAGCAGGTCGAGGATCTGGTCGCGGCGCTCGAGCACCAGGTCGTGGAAGCGCAGGAAGAGCTCGCGCCGCTCGTCGAGACCGCTACGGGCCCACCCCTGCTGCGCCTCGCGTGCCTGGCGCACGGCAAGGTCGACGTCCTCGTCGGTGCAGCGGGGCACGACCCCGAGCAGCTCGCCCGTGGCCGGCTTGTCGACCTCGATCGGCTCCCGCTCGCCGCCCCCGGTCGTCACCCTCGCGGCCAGCCGCTCCAGCATCTTCGCCGAGACCCGCTTCGACCCCGTCGAGGCCGGGGCCCGGGGGCGAGTGGGAGCCTCGACCGTCACTGGACCCGCGCGCGCACGTCGAAGACGATCGAGAAGAAGTCGAGCATGTGCGGGAGCGGCTCGCCGGGCTCGAGCTCCGGCTCGCGCAGGATCAGCTCGTGCCGCTGCAGGAGCTGCCCGATAACGGCCTTGCCCAGCAGCTGCACCAGCGGGATGCCGGGGCAGTACTGGCTTCCGTTGCTCAGGTGGTTGAAGCGGTAGCTGCGGTCGCCGTCCTGCCAGCGCTCGGGCTGGAGGCGGTCGGCACCCTGCACCTGATCCGGATCGCGGTGGTTGAACGTGTTGAGGATCATCACCTGCGTGCCCTCCTCGATCCGCTCGCCGGCCAGGGTGGTCTCGCGCGTGGTCTCGCGCGCGAGCAGCGGCACCGTCGGCCACAGCCGCATGGCTTCCTCGAGGACGCCCTCGAGGTAGGACAGCCCCTCGACGGCGGTTGGATCTGACAGGTCCGCTTCGTCGAGCTCCTCCCGCACACGCCGCTCCACCTCCGGGTCGGACACGACCAGTGCGAGCGCCCGGTAGGTGTTGGCGCCGAGCGTGTCGCGCATGGCGAACATCCAGTGCGGGATCTGCTGGACGATGCGTGTCTGGTCGCTGTGGGGGGCCTCCGCGAACCGCGCCACCAGGCTGCCCGGCTCGGGATCGATCAGCTGGCGCTCGAGCAGCCCGTAGAACTCGTGGTACTCGTCGTTCTCGCCCAGGCCCACGAGCCGGTTGGCCTCGCCCATGAGGCTCTCGAGCAGCTCCGTGAGCTCCTGGTCGTCGCGGGCCCGGTCGCCGAAGATCACCCGAAGCGTGATGTGGTCGAAGAGGCGCTCGAAGTGCTCCCAGCGGAGCTTGCCGAACAGCCGCATCCGGTCGACCTCGTCCGCGACGACCTCCACGAACCGGGCTCCGTCCGGATGGACCCGCTCCTTGGTCGCGAGCACGGACTCGTTGAAGGCCCGCCGGTCACGCCACTCCTTGCCGCGCGACAGGGTCAGCGCGTCCGGCTGGAAGTGCGACATGCCCTTGCCCTTCGCCCCCGAGTCGGAGGCGTAGGCGTCGGCCGACTGGTCGAGCACCTCGCGGATCGCGTCCTCGCCCCACAGCACCACCAGGCGGCCGCCGAGAAGCCGGGCGCCCTGTCCCGGGTAGCGGCGGCGTATCCCGGCCAGCGTCTCGACCGCCTTGCCGTCGGTGTTCAGCGACGTGAGCAGCTTCATCGCCTTCGGGCGGGGCGAGAACAGCCCCCGCACCAGCGCGGGAAGCAGCCCCACCAGCACCACGCGGGTGCTGTCCTTCAGCGATGCCTCGGGAAGCGCGCTCATGCGTTGATCGCCTCGGCGGCCTTCT
>DATACN010000029.1:0-9584 GCA_036258995.1 Thermoleophilaceae bacterium
CCCTTCGCCACGTCCGGGGGGCCGACGAGCCGGCGAAGCGCCTCGCGGCGCTACGCGTGAGGGACGAGCGAGGGTTCAGGCGCAGGGCCTTACGTGCCTCCGCCCGGGGGTCGAGCTCGGCGGCTCCGCGCACGAGCGCGAGCCCGTACCGAAGCCGCCAGTCCTCGGGGTCGCGTTCGACGGCCTCGTTCATCATCCGGACCGCCAGCGCGGGCTTGCCTGCGCGCACGTCGCAGTACGCCAGCACCTCGAAGGGCTCATGGCGCACGGGGAGCGCAGAGGTGGAGGCGAGCGCTGCATCGATCGCCTCCCCGCAGTCGCCTCGCTTGAACGCTTCGACACTTCGATTGAGCTGACGCTGGGACAGGAACAGAAGTGCCGGCGTGACGGCGAGCGCCATGCAAGCCAGCCCGATCACGACCCGAGGCAACCGGGCCGGAGACACCGGCGGCGGCCCCTCCCCGTCGGCGCGCGCCAGGGCCGCGCCGGCGAGGGCGAAGAACCAGAGCGCGACGACCGGCATCTCCCAGTCCCAGTCGATGCCGGCGTGCAGCGCCAACGCGACCGACATGACGAGGAGTGCCGCAAATACGGGCCGCTCCGGGCCCGGCAGACGCCGGGCCATGCCCGCGATCAGGGCGAGGATGGCGCCTGCCAGCAGCAAGCCCCCCACGATCCCGAGCTCTGCCAGGACTTCGAGATAGAGCGAGTGGCCGTTGATGGCATCGGCCGGGCCGGGGCGATTGCGTGCCCAGAGGAACTGCCATCCTCCCGCCCCCGCGCCCCTCAGCGACTCCTCGCGCCAGGCGTCGACGGAGACCTCCCAGTAATCGATCCGCCCGTTGTTGCCGGGATCCGTGAAGCGGCTGCGAGCGTCGTGGCGCGAGCCCACACGGCTGCCTTCGACGAACCGGTCGTACTGACGCTCGAGCTTGGCGGGAGCGTCGAGCGCGAAGGCCCCCGCCACGAGCGCGACCCCAACCAGCCCCGCCGCAAGGATCACGGTCCTACGCCTGGCGCGAGCGGAGAGCCGGCTGGGCGCGTTTTCCCAGCCCAGGGAAAGCAGCACAGCCCGCAGCGCGGCCGCCCCGCCCATGGCCAGCAGCGTGGCGGCCAGGACCCTGTCCGCCTGCGAGGAAGCGGCGGGCGCAGTGGGGTTGCGCGAGGCGAGCTGCTCCGCGCCGTAGGCGGCGACGACCGCGACCGTCGCGGCCGGCGCGCTCGAGACCAGTGCGACGAGCAGCCCGCGGGACCAGCCAAGCATCAGGAACAGCAGGAGGGCGATTACGCCCGCCAGCAACGCCCCACGCGAGAAGGTGAAGTACACCGTCACCGAGAGCAGCGGTATCGCCGCCGCGCCGAGCACGCGAAGCGTCCGGGGCTCGCGGGCGCTCGAGGCGAGATGCAGGCAGGCGGTGGTGCCCAGGACGCCCAGCAGGCCGAGGGCATTCCAGTAGGTGATGGGATAGCTCAGGCGCGAGTTCGCCAGGTTCGGACGGCTGTGTACGAGGTCCGGTAGCAACCTCGATGCCAGAGCCACGCCGCACACGACCACGGCGGCCAGGGCGAACCAGCGCAGCATCATCCGCAGGTCGCGCGGCGACCGGGCGCGGGTCGCGAACAGCACCAGCGCGAGAAGGTAGGTGAGCACTCGGCTGAACTCGGCGATCGCCCGGCCCCACGAGTCGGACCACAGGCCGGAGATCAGCGTCCACACCGCGAAGCCGGTGAGGCAGAGAATGGCGACCGCCGCAAAAGCGCTCGGACGGCCAAGTGGGCGTTCCTCGAGCGTGACCCGCAAGACCAGGAGCAACGCGAGCGCGACCGCGACGGCCGCTGTCCCGTCGACGAAGTAACCGCCGGCGTTGAACGCCAGATAGACGGTCGACGCGGCCGGCGCCGCCAGCAGCAACCCTCGTGCCGGCCCTGCAAAGCGCGATTTTCCGGGCCTGTCCGGCGTGTCAAACCGCACTCTCGACGAGATGTCCATGGACAGGTTTCCTACCGAGTTACTGGGTCCAAGCTCCCAAGAACCGTGTTATGTTCGCCGGGCTTTTCATACATACGGCCAAATAGGCGGGGGTAGCTAAAGGCAATGGCGACGGAAGCAGCCAGCACACGAGCGTCTGAACGCAAGGATGCAGTCAGGACGAACGGGAGGGGGACGCCTGCAAAGCGGCCGCTTCCTCCCGTCTCCATCGAGACGCTCGACGCGCTCGAGCGCTCGCTGCTCGGTCCCTCCGCGGCATTGCCGCAGCCCGCCGCGCCGATCCCCGCCCGGGACCTCGGCGCAAGAGCCGGCGCCGCAGCGAAGCGGGCCTTCGATGTGATCTTCGCGCTCGTCCTGCTCCTCGCCGTTGCTCCGATAATGCTGTGGGTGGCCCTTCTCGTCAAACTCGAGAGCCCGGGACCGGTGTTCTTCCGGCAGCGCCGCCTCGGCAAGAACATGCGGCCGTTCTCGATGTTGAAGTTCCGCACGATGGCGGTGAACTCCTCTCCGGCGATTCATGAGCAGTTCATCGCCGAGCTGGCCCTGGATGAGGTGCCGACGAGAGAGGGCCTGAAGAAGCTCGTGGACGACCCGCGGGTCACTGGTGTGGGGCGCGTGTTGCGCAAGCTCAGTATCGACGAGCTGCCTCAGCTCCTCCACGTGCTGAGCGGGCGCATGTCCATAGTCGGGCCCAGGCCGGCTCTCGAGTACGAGGTCCCGCACTATGCACCGATGCACTACCGCCGTTTCAGCGTCCGGCCCGGGCTCACCGGGCTGTGGCAGGTGTCGGGGCGCAGCGAGCTCGGCTTTCTCGACATGCTCGAGCTCGACGTCGAGTATGCGGACGGCGCCAACCTCCTCACCGACCTGCGGATCGTCGTGCTAACCCCGCGCGCCGCTATCAGCGCCACCGCCTGACAGCGTCGCGATGACCGACTCCCCCGCGACCACCCGGTCGCCGGGGGGCGAACTAAGCTCGAGGCCGGTGGACGTTATCGCTGTGGACCCCCAGCGCGACCGCCGCTGGGAGACCTTCCTGGGTACTCGCCCGGAGGCGCTCGTGTACCAGCATCCGGCCTGGCTGCGCGTTCTCGAGCGGACCTACGGCTATGAACCGGTCGCCCTCGCGGCTGAGCGCGAGAGCGGCGAGCTCGGGGGTGTGCTCCCACTCGTCCGCAAGCGTGGCCTGCTAACCGGCCGGCAGCTGTCCTCGCTACCGCACACGCCCATCGCCGGACCGCTGGCCGCCGACTCGGGCACGGCGGCTGCCCTGGTTCGGGCGGCCGTGCGCATAGCGGGCGCTGCACCAGGCACCAGGCTTCAGTTGAAGACGACGATCGGCGATCTCGAGGCGCTCGGCGAAGAGCTCACCGGGGTGATCTGGGCGGACGCCCACATCCTCGAGCTTCCGGAGGAAGAGGGAGAAGTTCGTTTCGGCAACTCTCGGAATCACTCGCGGATCAAGTGGGCCGTGACGAAGGCGAAGCGGGCGGGTGTCCAAGTCCGGCGGGCGGGGAGCCTCGAGGACCTCCGGGCCTGGTACCGGCTCTATGTCCGCTCGCTGCGCCCACACCTCCTTCCCCCACACCCGTACAGGTTCTTCCAGACCGCTTGGGAGGAGCTTCGACCGCGCGGCCTGATGCGCCTGCTGCTCGCCGAGCAGAGCAGCGGCCGCCGCGAACCGCCGAGGTTGCTGGCCGGGGCGCTCCTGCTCACGTTCGGGACCACCGTCTTCTACGCCTTCAGCGGGCTGCTTCGCGAGGCCGGAAGCCTGCGGCCCAACGATCTGCTGCAGTGGCAGGCGATTCACGACGCCCGGGACGAGGGCTTCAGGCGGTATGACCTGGGCGGCGGACTTCAGAGCGACGCTGGACTAACTGCGTTCAAGAAGAAGTGGGGCGGGCACGAGGAGCCGCGCTACCGCTACTACCACCCCCCTGAGCACGAGAGACGAGGGCCGCTCTCGCGCCCGGAGCTCTATCGCGAGGGCGAGGGAAGGCTTGGCCGACTCGGAAAGCAGACCTGGCGCCGGCTTCCCGATACCGCGAGGATCGCGCTTGGGCAGGGCTTCTACCGCTACCTCTAGTGATGTCACGGCACTTTGCGTTACTCGGCGGTACCACGACGTGGACCGACAGCCTGGTCGCGGTGCGCGCACTGCTCGCCCCGCGGTCCCTGATCGAGGGGCCCGCCATCTGCGAGTTCGAGGAGGCGTTTGCGGAGAAAGTCGAGATGGACCACGCCTACACCTTCTGGGCTGGTCGGGTGGGCCTGTACGCGACGCTTCGCGGACTCGGCATCGGCGCGGGGCACGAGGTAATGGTCCCGGTTCCCACGCACATCGTGGTGGCCAACGCCATCAGGTACACCGGCGCGCGGCCGATTTACGTGGACTGCCGCGCGACCGACTACAACATGGATCTCGCGCTCGCCGAGCGTCTCGTAACTCCCAGGACCAAGGCGCTGGTCCTCCAGCACACGTTCGGCATACCCGCCGACCTCGATGCCGCCCTCGCGTTGGCGGCGCGGCATGGCCTGGACGTAATCGAGGATTGCGTGCACTCACTCGGCGCGACCTACCGCGGGCGGCCGGTCGGGAGCTTCGGCAGAGCGGCGTTCTTCAGCACCGAGGAGACCAAGATCATCTCCAGCACGATGGGCGGAGTCGTCGTGACCAACGATCCGGCGCTGGCCAGGTGGATTCGCAACTTTCAAGCGCATTGCGCGTGGCCCTCCAGAGGGGAGACCGTGCGCATGCTGGTCAAGCTGATCGCCTACCACGTATTGACCCAGCCATATATCCATCGCTACGCCCGTTTCCTCTACGAGCGGCTGGGGAGGAGAAACCCACTGCCGAGGCCCACCTCTCGGGACGAGCAGCGCGGAGGACGGCCGGCGTCCTACGAGCGGCGGCTGAGCAACGCGCAGGCCAGGTTGGCCCTTCGCCAGCTCCGTAGGCTCGACGAGAACGTCGCGCACCGTCGCAGGGTCGCCGCCACGTACGAGGCCCGCCTGTCACCACACGGGTTCCGCCTGGCCCGCACCCCGGAGCACGCCGAGTCCGCCTACGTCCGCTACCCGGTCTGGGTGCGGGATCGGGCCGAAGCCATCGCGAGCGTGCGAAGGCGCGCCGTCGTCGGCGAGTGGTTCAAGTCGGTGCTTTCCGAGGCCGAGAGACCCGAGCACGGCGGCTATCAGGCGGGATCATGCGCGACGGCCGAGGCGGCAGCTCGCCACCTGATCAACCTTCCGACCCACCTCCGCGTCTCGCCAGCGGACGCCGAGGCCATCGCGGACGCCCTCGTGGAAGCGTCCGCCCCGAACGAAGCTGGGAAGCAGTCACCTCCGCGACTCGAATCACGTCCCGCCGGCGAAGCTCCTGGTGAACGGGGAGGGCCAGGAGCCGAGAACGTGCAGCGGCCGCCCCGGGGAAGTCAGGCAACGGAAGGGTGGGGTGCGGAGTGAGCCAGTCCCGCGGGAAGATGCCTGCTCGCTCGAGGGCCGCCCGGAGCTCGGCCTTGGCGTCGGTCTTGACCGGGAAGGCGTAAGGCGAGACACCCGCCGGCAAGCTCGAGAAGGCTGGGGGCACCATGCCGGCGAGACGCTCGAGCAGGATCTCGTAGTGCGCGCGCCGGCGCTCGACGATCGAGCCGTCGTATAGGCGCGGCAGGAGATAGCGCGAGATGCGGCTGGGCGCGCCCTCCGACGCGCCGGATTCGCCACCCCAGTCTTCCCCCCCGGGCTTGAAGCGCTCCGCCAGCCGCGGGGGTGCCGGCACCTTGCCCGCCCCCCACTTCAAGTGCTTGCGAATGGCGCGCGGGAGGCCGCCTTCGACCGGAGCCGGAGGATTGCGGAGCGGCCGACTGGGAACGTAGAGCGCTGCGCCATCCGGTACCCCGACCGTCTTGTGCAGGCAGAAGATCGAGAGGTCCGCGAGCGACCCGACCGGGCGCTCACCATGGGAGCACAGCCAAGCGTGCGCGGCATCCTCGAGCATGAGCAGGCCACGCTCGTCGCACCAGCCTCGCCAGAAGTCGACGTCCTGGGGAAAGCCGAAGGTGTGGATCAGGTAGAGAAGGCGAGTCCGCTCCCCCACCAGGCGCCCGAGCTGCTCCGGGTCCGGCTCGAGACGCTCGGTGACGTCGTAGAAGGAGCACCTCAGCCCAGCCCGGGCCAGCGCCTCGACCTCTGCGCCGCAGTGGTACGCGGGGACCAGCGCCTCGGCTCCGGGCTCGATGTCGAGCGCCTCCACGCCGTGCTCTAGAGCAGTGCGCGCGTACCCGAAGCAGGCGACGGACGGCTGGTCGAGTGGAAACGGAAGGGCCTTCGTTGGCGAGCGCCGGTAGGCACCCGGCGGCAGCGGCGGCAGCACTACGAGGATTGCGATGTGGCCATCCTAGGTCGACCTCGACCTAGGATGCGAGCTTTGGATTCAGAAACGCCATGACCGCAACCCGGGTCAAGTCAGCCGCGGGGGCCCGAACGACTCCGGCATCGCGGCCGGGCGCGGTGGTGCTGGGCGGCGACTACGTCGGGCTTGGCATGGTGCGCAGCCTGGGCCCCCAGGGGGTGCCCCTCTGCGTGGTCGACGACGAGCCTTCGATCTCGCGCTTCTCGAAGTACGTCCAGAAGGCGATCCGAATCCCGAGCATCGGGGATCTCGACCGCACTGCGGACGACCTCTTACGCGTGGGCCGCGAACAGGGCCTGGAAGGGTGGGTCCTGTTCCCCACGCGCGACGAGGCCGTGGCCGCCCTGGCCCGCCACCACGAGGAGCTGTCCCGCTTCTTCCGGGTCAGCTCCCCGACCTGGGACCGCTTCGAATGGGCGTGGGACAAGCGGAAGACCTACGAGCTCGCCTCCCGACTCGGGATCCCCTCGCCGCGCACGTGGTATCCGGACACCGTCGAGGAGGTCGCCGATGTCGACTGCGAGCCCCCGTTCGTGGTCAAACCCGCGATCAAGCCGCGCTTCCTTGCGGCCACCAAGCGGAAGGCGTGGCGCGCGGACTCGCGCCCGGAGCTCGAGCGCCTCTTCGCCGAGGCCCGATCCGTCGCGGAAGGCGATCCGATCATGGTCCAGGAGTTCCTGCCCGGGTACGGCGAGCGGCAGTTCGCCTACTGCGCTCTGTTCAAGTCAGGCTCGGCCCTGGGGAGCATGGTCGCCCGTCGCGTCCGCCAGCATCCGATGGACTTCGGCCGGGCGAGCACCTACGTGGAGACCGTGGAGTCGCCCGAGATGGAGGACCTCGCCAGGCGCTTTCTGGCGGAGATCGACTTCTACGGCCTCGTCGAGGTGGAGTTCAAGGAGGACGCCACGACGGGCAACTACAACCTCCTCGACGTGAACGCCCGTTGCTGGGGCTACCACTCCCTGGGGCCGGCCGCGGGCGTGGACTTCCCCTACCTCTGCTACGCGGACATGCTCGGCGCCGAGCCCTACCCCGAGCGGCGCGCGCGACCCGGAGTCACCTGGATGCGCCTCCTCACCGACGCTCCGACCGCGGCGCTCGAGATACGCGCCCGCAGGCTGAGGCTGCGGTCGTACCTGGCCGAGCTTCGCGGCAGGCCGGCGGAGGCCGTGATCAGCATGAGCGATCCGAAGCCGGCGCTGGCCGAGCTGGCGCTGATTCCGCACCTGGCCAAGAACCGCGCCTTCTAGAGCCTCAGACCTCGTACGCGATCCGGTCGCCCTCCGGACGGGCCCAGGCGATGGTGGCCCCTTCGGGCGCGCCGGCCAGCGAAGGATCGCCACCGGAGCTCGACACCGTCGCCCCTACCCGCCCTCTCCACCATCGAGCCACGTCACGCGGCAGTGCATGCCAGCCGCCGGAGAGCGTGCCGAGCATCGCCAGCAGCTCGTCGTAAAGCCGGAGGCGTTCGGCGTTCATGTAGTCGGGGTGCACTATTACGTTGACGAAGGCGTGGTTGTCAGCGAGCCAGGTCGCCTTGCGGGTCCAGAGCTCGATCGTCTTCACGCGCAGCAGCTCGAAGAGCGTGTGGTCCTGGTCGAGCGTCACCGGCAGCTCGACCACGTCCCCGAAGAAGAACGGATACGGCGAGCAGCAGCCTCCCGGCTGCGGCTGGAAGGGATCGTTCTGCGGGAAGGAGCTGTCGTACTCGCACGGCAGCTCGTGCATCCAGTCCGCATTCCGCAGCGTGGACGGGGAGCGAAAGCCCACTGCGCCCCACCTGGTCATGTAGTCGCGGATCTGCGGCAGCTGCTCGGCGAACGAAGCGCGGCTGCGGAAGAGGCTGCCGTCGTGCTTGATGCCGTGCAGCCCCACCTCACAGCCGTTTGACCGCACCAGATCGAGCACGTCGTCGCCGAGCGGGTACCACTCGGCGACGAAGTTCCAGGACGAGACGAGCCCATGCTTGCGCTCGACCTCCAACACCTCCGGCAGCCTGCGAACTCCGTCGAGGCCCTCGACGTCGTGAGTGAGGACGAACGCGAACCGCTTGCGGTCGGGCCAGAAGTTCACGAACGGCAGGCTAGCCTCGCCTTCCTCGTCGAGCCGGCGCCGCAGGCGTTCTGCACGCGCCCGCACCAGCCGGTCATCGATCGGCCAGCGGGGCTGTTCGGACCTTGCGCTGCGGCGGGCGAGCGCTCGGCGAAGCGCCAGCTGGGCCCTTCGCGGCACCGCCGGCTTGAGCTTGTAGTAGGCGGCCAGCGCGCGGCTGGGCCGTCGTTGCGGCAGGTAGCGCTCGTACAGAAGCTCGCGCTCTCGCGCTGGGTCCTCGCCGGGCAGGGCCATCCGGCGGTCGGACGCTACCGGCTGATGCGCGCGTCGTCGATGTAGACCGAGGCGGGCCCCGGGTCGATGCCGTCCGAGTAGTTGTTGACCGACCACTCGTTGGCGGCGCACCAGGAGTTGAAGTTGCAGTTCGAATGGCTGGTGCGAACGTGGTGCATGTCGAACACGAGCCGGCCGTCGATCCAGAACTGAAGAACGCCGTCGAAGTCGCGCGACTGGCGCAGGCGCGCCGTCACGTTGACCCAGCGGCCGACCGGAAAGACGACGTCGCCGGGCGGATGGAAGCGGCGCATGCCTAGCTGGCCGCGCAGCGGCCCTTCGAGGGTCCGGTGCCACCAGAGCAGCGTGGGCGAGAGCTGGCCGTCGCTGCGGTTCTTGAGGTCGAGGTACCAGATCGGGTCGATCGCCCCCGTCGTGCTGCGGGACTTGAACTGGAAGATGTCCCAGAAGCGGCCGTTGCTCGGGTCGGCCGTGAGGCGATAGGAAACGGGGATGAAGAACCAGGATTCGAAGAACAGGTCGCGGTTCTGCCGCGCCTCACGCCACCGGAACAGCCGGGTGCCGCCGCCCGTCCCCGGGATGGTGGCCTTGGCCGAGCGGGATCCGCTATGTGCTTGCTCGGCTGATGCGGCGGACTCCCCGCCGCCCGAGTTGTACTCGCCGCCCCCGAAGTTGCCGCCAGGCCCGGTCTCTGGGTAGTACCACTCCGACAGCGAGCCCCCCTCCATGCCCGCGCGCCAGAGCGTCGTCGCTCCCGTGGGCGCCGGGCCGGAAGGAGCCGTCGGCCGACGATCCTGCTCAGGGCTCGTCAGCCGCGGGCGCTTGCCTCCCTTGGCC
>DATACN010000030.1:0-7972 GCA_036258995.1 Thermoleophilaceae bacterium
GGCGTCGGGATCCGTCTTCGTGACGAGCACGATGAAGTCGGCGCGGTGGCCGTTCGTGATGTAGGTCTTCGACCCGTTGATCACGAACTCGTCGCCGTCGCGCACGGCGCGGGTCTTGATGCCCGCCACGTCGGAGCCGGCGTCTGGCTCGGTGATCCCCAGGCAGGAGATCTTCTCGCCCTTGATGGCGGGGACCAGGTAGCGCTGCTTCTGCTCCTCGGTGCCGAACAGGTGGATCGGCGGGGTGGCCATGTCGGTGTGAACCGCGATGCCCATCGCCAGCCCGCCCGAGTTCGACTTGGTCATCTCCTCGGCGAGGACGATGTTGCAGTAGTAGTCGCCGCCCTGGCCGCCGTACTCCTCGGGGTAGGAGAGTCCGAGGAAGCCCAGCTCGCCCATGCGGCGAAAGACCCAGTCGGGGAAGGTGGTCTCCTCCCACTCCGCCGCGTGCGGCTGGAGCTCCTTCTCGACGAACGAGCCGATCGACTCGCGCAGCGCGTCGTGGTCCTCGGTGAAGATGAAGTGCTTGCGGCCCGACGAGTGGTCCGGCTTGAGGACCGCGTCCGCGGTGGCCATGCCCGCAAGCTACCGGAGCAGGGCGAAAAAGTAAACAGTAGGACTTCCTACTTTCCACACCGCGTCACCGGTAGCGTGGCGATCGTGAGCGAGTTCGACGTGGTGGTGCTTGGCGCGGGACCGGCAGGCGAAGTCGCCGCGGGCCGGCTGGCAGACGGCGGACTCGAGGTCGCGATCGTCGAGTCCCACCTGGTCGGCGGCGAGTGCTCCTTCTACGCCTGCATGCCGTCGAAGGGCCTGCTGCGGCCGGGGGAGCTGCTGGCCGAGGTGCGTCGCATCCCGGGCGTACGTGAGGCGGTAACCGGTGAGCTCGATGCCGCCGCGGTCCTCAAGCGCCGCGACGAGATCATCCACGACCTCGACGACTCGAGCATGGAGCCGTGGCTCGAGAACAAGGGGATCGCCCTGCGGCGGGGTCACGGGCGGCTCGACGGCGAGCGGCGGGTGAAGGTCGGTGACGAGCTGCTCGAGGCCCGGAGGGCGGTCGTCGTGTGCACGGGCAGCGGCGCGATCGTCCCGCCCATCGACGGCCTGCGCGAGGCAGAGCCATGGAACAACCGGCAGGCCACCACGGCGAAGTCGGTGCCGCGGCGGCTGGCGATCCTGGGCGGCGGAGTGGTGGGCGTTGAGATGGCGCAGGCCTGGTCGACGCTCGGGTCGCAGGTCACGCTCGTGGAGGCCGCCGACCGGCTGATCGCCCGCGAGGAGCCATTCGCGAGCGACGACGTCGCCGCCGGCCTGCAGGAGCGCGGGGTGGACCTGCGCATCGGCGTCAAGGCCACGGCCGTGCGGGCATCCGACGGCGAGGTCGAGCTGGAGCTCGAGAGCGGCGGGCCGGTCCGCGGCGACGAGCTGCTGGTCGCCATCGGGCGCAAGCCGGTGACCGACGACATCGGCCTCGACACGGTGGGCCTCGAGCCGGGCAAGCCGATCGAGGTCGACGACCGGATGCGCGCCAACGAGTGGCTCTACGCGATCGGCGACGTGAACGGCCGCGTGCTCCTGACGCACATGGGCAAGTACCAGGGCCGGGTCGCCGCCGACGTGATCCTGGGCAAGGAGGCCCGCGTGACCCAGGACGGCCAGCGCTCCCCGCGCGTGATCTTCACCGACCCGCAGGTCTGCGCGGTCGGGTACACGCTGGCGGCCGCCCAGGAGGAGGGCCTGAACGTGCGCGTCGTGGACGTCTCGACCCAGGGCAACGCAGGGGCGAGCTTCTACGGCCGTGAGGCTCGCGGCACGGCCCGGCTGGTGATCGACGAGGACCGCGGGGTGATCGCCGGCGCGACCTTCACCGGCCCCGAGATCGCCGACTTCCTGCACGCGGCGACGATCGCCGTGGTCGGCGAGGTGCCGCTCGACCGCCTGGTCCACGCGGTCCCGTCGTTCCCGACGCGCAGCGAGGTATGGCTCTACTTGCTCGAGGAGTACGGCCTGTAGCCGAGGCCTACTCGGGTGCGGGGCGACCGAGCGGCACGATCACGTTGCGGTCGCTGCGGTCGCCGCGCGCCCCGCGGCCGTGCTGGTAGTCGTTGTAGCCGATCTCGCGGCCCATCGAGGCCAGGTCGACGGGTTCCTCGCCGGCCTGCCCCATCGGTCCTTCGGCCTCGCATCCGGGGTCGGGCGATTCGGGCGGCTCGTCGTCCGCGCACGGGTGCGGCCCGCCCGGGTTCGGAGGACCGTCGTGGTCCACGATCGTCAGCACCAGCGACATCTCGCCGTCGACCTCGACCAGCTCGATCAGGCGTGACTGCTGGGGCCAGTCGATGTGCGCGGCCGTGGAGACCTCCACGAACTCGCCCGGCCCGGGCGGCACGGGTCCAGGGAACTCGCCGGGGCTCGGGCTGGGCCCACCGCAGGTGTGGGGCTCGACGAAGTTCTCGTGCTCGTGGCCGTTGATGAAGGCGATCAGGTTCGGGTGCTGGCAGAAGAGCTCCTCCAGCGTCTGGTTCTGGGCTTCGGGACGGATGGGTTCGGGCGGCTGCTCCTGGCGGTCGAAGCGCTCGCCGAAGTGCGGCTGTGTCGAGTTGGGGGCCCATTCGGTGGAATCGCGCGAGTCGAGACGAGACGTGCGCAGCGTGTGGTGTGAGAACGCCATCACGAACTGGCCGGCCGTGGCTGCTGCCACGAGCTGGTCGCGCACCCAGCGGAACTGGTCATGGTCGAACGATCCCTCCGAGCAGAAGGGCTCGATCGGGCACTCGTCGGTCACGCTGTCGAGCATCAGCAGCCGGAAGCCCGCACGCGGGATGAAGGCGTAGTACCCATCGTGGTTCGCTACGGCCTCCGGCGGGCGGCCCTCGCCGGTGCGGGCCTCGCGGACGTCGCTCGGGCACGCGGCGCCTCCCTCGTCATCGGCGCATGCCCGCGCGGCGGCGAGGAGCTGCTCAGGCGTTCGCTCCTGCTGCTCCTCGTCGGGTGCGAGAGCCGGCGCGAACCCGTGCCCATGCGGCGTGCCCGTGGTGCGGAAGTGCTGCTCGACGAAGCCGCCGGTGCTGCAGGGATCAGGATCCGCGACGGCTGGCTCGGCCTTGGCCACGAAGCAGCGACGCGGGTCGGGCGGCACGATGATCGGCGCGGTGTCGCAGATCGAGCGCTCGTCGGGCGGCCGCTGGAGGCACCGGGCGATGAAGCCGCCTGGATCCTGCGAGAACTCGACGAAGAAGGCCTGCAGGGCCTGCGGGGTGAGCGGGAGGCCGGGGGGCAGCTGAGTGGGCTTGACGCAGCCGGTGGCGATGCTCTGGTAGATCGGATTGGAGGTCTCCAGGAAGGGGGTGGCGTTCTGCCATGGCGGCGTAGCGATCAGGCCGGGACCGAAGTAGGCGCCACCGGAGTTGCCCTGGACCTGCGCGTCGTGGTTTCCGAAGCCCGAGTACCAGGGCATGCCCAGGCCGACCGCCTCGTAGGGTGCCTGCGCGTCCTCCAACAGCCCGGGGAAGTCCCGGACGGTGACGTCCTGGCCAGGCGTGTCGGCGCCGTTTCGCGAGCGGCTCGGCGAGTAGCCGTCGCCGTCGTCCCCGCTGCCGTCCGCGCGCAGCTCGGAGCTGTCCGGCTCGTAGTAGCCCGCGTCCTGTCCAGGCCTGCCGCGATCACGCACGCCGTCGTAGATCGAGCCGTTGTCCTGGTACGCGGGAATTCCTGGGAAGCCGGCCGGCGGCTGCGGGACGCTGCAGGCAGGGATCTGCTCGGCGATGCCCGAGTCCGGAACGATCTTCCTGTCGCTGGTTGAGGTGCCGTCCTCCGAGCTCATCTCGGGATCCGGGTTGGCGCCGCCGTCCCCCGTGGTTCCATCGAGGATGTCGATGAACCAGCGAATTTCGTTGTACTGCTGAGAGTCTGCGTTGTCGCCGGTGAGGATGCTGAAGTCCAGGGTGGCGCCGGTCACTGGAGAGGTCGCATTGCGGGCAGTTCGGACCATGGCCTCCGTGACCTGGGTCGTGAGCGACTCCTGCGGGCGGTAGGCGGAGGCGAACGGCCCGGACGGGCGCTGGGTGAAGTCGAAGAACTCCACGCGGGCCGGCGATTCCTCGTCGACGATCTGGAAATCGCTCAGGTGGAGGAAGTGAAGGAGTGAGTCGGTGCGCGGCCGGCGCGGGGTGTCGCCGCCCTCGTCGCGCGGGCATGCCTCGTCCGAGGGCGGTTCGCTCGGCGGCGGCTCTCCGAACCGGAACTCCAGATGCTCCTCGCCCGGAGCGAACTCGAGCAGGTTGTCCCCGTCGCAGTCCTGGATGGTCCGCGAGACCGTGGTGTGCGGCGCCGCGAACGCCGTCGCGGTGGGGGCGAGCATCGCCGACGCGGCCAGTGCCGCTATCGACAGGCTGCGCCTACTCATCGGCCGATCGTAGGGAGGTCGTTTCGAGCCTGCAATGGGGAACCCGCGAGGGCGCGCTCGTGCGGGAGCGGCTAGCTTGCGAGGCGTGGACGTCGTCGTCGCCGGTGGTCACGGCAAGATCGCGCAGCGGCTGCTCCGACTGCTGGCCGAGCGGGGCGACCGTGCGCGCGGGCTGATCCGTAACCCCGAGCACGCGTCCGATCTCGAGGCCATCGGGGCCGAGGCGGTGCTGTGCGACATGGAGCGCGAGGACGACCTCGGGCCGTTCGTCGAGGGCGCAGACGCCGTGGTATTCGCCGCGGGCGCGGGGCCAGGCAGCGGCCCCGAGCGCAAGCAGACCGTGGATTTGGGCGGAGCCGTGAAGCTGATCGACGCCTGCAAGGCGACGGGGGTCGATCGCTACCTGATCGTGAGCAGCGTCGGCGCCGACGATCCCGAGCGCGGCTCCGAGCAGATGCGCCCCTACCTCCAGGCCAAGCACGATGCCGACGAAGCGCTCAAGGCCAGCGGGCTCGACTACACGATCGTGCGGCCCGGCCGCCTGACCGACGACCCGGGAACCGGACGCATCCGCGCCGGCGCTGACATCGGCTATGGCGAGGTGCCGCGCGATGACGTCGCCGCAACGCTCGTGGCCGCGCTCGACGAGCCAGGCACGGTCGGCAAGACCTTCGTGCTCTTGAGTGGCGAGACGCCGGTCGAGCAGGCCCTGCGCAAGCTGGGATGAACGCTAGCGACCGCGATGTCCTGCGGCGCGTGCGGTCCGTCCCGCGAGGCTTCGTCACCACGTACGGCGATCTGGCGCCGGGCGCGCCACGTCACGCCGGAGCGGTGATGTCGCGCTGCGACGAGCCAGACGTGCCATGGCAGCGCGTAGTTCGCGCGGACGGATCGCTGGCCAAGGGCGAGCGCCAGCGCCGCTTGCTCGAGCTGGAGGGCGTCCCGTTCCGCGGCGCACGGGTGGACATGCGCCGCGCCTGGGTCCCGCCGGTCGCATAGCCGGGTAGGGTCCGGCCGATGGCCTACGGGACGATCCGCTACGAGGTCTCGGACAGCGGGGTGGCGACCATTACGCTCGACTCGCCGGACACGCGCAACGCGCTCTCGAACGAGCTGCTCGGCGAGCTCACGGACGCATTCGAGAGCTCACGCGACGACGAGGCCGTGCGCTGCGTGGTGCTCACCTCGTCGCACGAGAAGGTCTTCTCCTCGGGGGCGAGCCTCGACCAGTTCTCGGCCGAGACGCCGCTGGTGCTCAAGCACATGGGCACCGAGCGCTTCCCGCGGCTGTTCAAGCTGATCGGCCAGCTCGGCAAGCCGACCATCTGCGCCGCGAACGGGCACGTGCTGGCCGGCTCGCTGGGGTTGGCCCTGGCCTGCGACCTGATCGTGGCGAAGGAGGGCGCGACGTTCGGGACGCCCGAGATCAACGTCGGCGTGTTCCCGTTCATGATCATGGCGCTGATCTATCGCAACGTCCCGCGCAAGAAGACGAACGAGATGCTGCTGCTGGGGGAGCGGATGAGCGCCGAGGAGGCGCGCGAGGCGGGCATCGTCAACCGCGTGGTGGCCGCGGACGAGTTCGACGCGGCGGTCACCGATTGGGCCGAGAAGCTGGCGTCGAAGTCGCCGGTGCTGATGAAGCTCGGCAAGGACGCCATGTACCGGCAGATGGACATGCCCTTCGACGAGGCGCTCGACTACCTGCGCTCGCAGCTCACGATCGCCTTTTCCACCGAGGACATCCAGGAGGGGGTCAAGGCCTTCTTCGAGAGGCGCGAGCCGCAGTGGAGCGGCCGATGAGCGTCTCGCTCGTGGGCCTCCTCTGCCGCACCTCGGACCGGACGCCGCACGGCGTCCGCGGGGCCCAGGCGCTGGCGCCCCTGATCGGCAAGCGCCTGGCCCGGGAGCCCCGGATCGTGGGCAGCCCCGGCGAGCCCCGCGACGCGACATTCCAGGCCGATCTGCGCGACAGCCGCGGCTGCCTGCTCGAGGCGGGAGGCCAGGTCGACGATGCCTTGTCTGGCGGCAACGTTCCGGTGCTTCTGGCGGGCGACTGCTCGATCTGCCTCACGACGCTGCCGATCGCGCTGCGCCACCGCCCCGAGGCGAAGGTGCTCTGGCTCGACGCCCATGGCGACTACAACACCCCCGACACCACGCCGAGCGGCTTCCTGGGCGGGATGTGCCTGGCGGGCGCGTGCGGCGAGTGGGAGCACGGCCTCGCCGACCCGATCGCTCCGGCGCGGGTGGTGCTGGCCGGCGTGCGCGACCTCGACCCGGCCGAGCGCGAGCTGCTCGAGCGAAGCGACGCGACTGTGATCGGCGCCAGCGTGGTCGAGACCCTGGTCGCGGTGCAGAACGCCCTCGACGGCTCGCCGGTCTACGTGCACCTGGACCTCGACGTGCTCGACCCGTCGGTGTTCCCGGCCCAGTTCCCGGCCCCGGGCGGCCTCGCCCCCGAGAAGCTCTACGACCTGCTCGAGGCCGTCACCGAGGAGTGCGACGTGGTCGGCTTCGAGGTCACCGCCTTCGAGGCCCCGGAGGACGAGGAGGAGTGTCAGGAGGCCGCCGCCCTCGCCCTGCACGTGCTCGAGCCCCTGCTCGACGCGACGCCGGTGGGCGCGGGCGCCTAAGACGGTCGGTCGAACCGATCGGCGAAGCGCCCGTACGCGGCTGTCAGGGCGAGGGCCACGATTAGTCCGAGGCCGTAGAAGACGGCATCGGGCACGTCGTCCTTGAGCAGTGCCGCCATCCCGAACCCCACGCCTATCCCGGTAACGGCAAGCCACATGATGTGCAACCACCGCCTCATCCGACGAATAGGGCGACGGTGTGCGGCGGCGCCAGGGACGCTTCTCTGGCCCTCATGCTCGAGCCTTCTGGGCTTCGACGCCCGTTGTTCGCGAAGAAGTACGAGCTCAGCGACCAGCCACGCCGCAGCAAGTACCCCGGCGCCCAGGTAGCTGTTAGAGAGGACGACGGCCACTATCAGCGCCACGAGCGCCGCGCGCCATGCCCATAAAACCGGCCCCCGAAAGCTCGACTGCGGTCGGGACCGGTACAGGGGGTTGTCCTGCCATTTCATAGGCGAATGATCGACGGAGGCGAGCCACTTCGCCAGCGTGGTCGAGTTCGGTTGTGCCTTCTACAGGCGGCTCCAAGCCCCGCCGCATCGCGCCGAACGCGCGCTGTCGTCCTCGAGGACGACCCGGGAGCCGTCTCCAGAACGACCCGAAGATCATCCGCCAGAGCGGCGCCGAATCGTCAGCCGGGCCGACGACGTGGGTGCTCCGGAAGCCGAGCATGGTCGCAGTCATTCCAACGCGACCAAGGAGCATCAAATGGCATACGCAGGACAGGTCATCGAGAACCCCGTCAGCGGCGAGAAGATCACCTTCCGCAAGACCGCCGCCGACACGAACGGCGAGCTGCTCGCCATCGACCTGGAGCTCTCCGCCGACGGTCACGTGCCCGGCGCGCACGTGCATCCGAACCAGGAGGAGCGCTTCGAGGTCGTCTCCGGGCGGATGAAGTTCCGCAAGGGCCTGAAGACGATCGTGG
>DATACN010000031.1:0-2405 GCA_036258995.1 Thermoleophilaceae bacterium
AGCTTGGAGGCCACCGCCTTCGCGCCCTCGACCGTCCGCCGCTGGCGCTCGCGGAACGCCTCCGTCGACGCGATGGCGAGCGCGACCGCCTTGCCGGCGATCACATGCATCAGCGGCCCGCCCTGGTGCCCGGGGAACACGCGCGAGTTGATCTTCTTCGCGAACTCCTCGCGGCAGAGGATCATCCCCCCGCGGGCACCGCCCAGCGTCTTGTGCGTGGTGGTGGTCACCACGTCGCAGTACGGCACCGGGTTCGGGTGCTGCTCGGCCGCTACCAGCCCGGCGAAGTGGGCCATGTCGGCCACCAGCAGGGCGCCGACGGAGTCGGCGATCTCCCGGAAGCGCTGGAAGTCGAGCTGGCGCGGATAGGCCGACCAGCCCGCCAGGATGAGCTTGGGCTGCGCGTCCTCCGCGAGCTGGGCGAGCTCGTCCATGTCGAGCCTCGAGTCCTCCTCGCGCACGCCGTAGGCGACGATGTCGAAGTAGAGCCCGGAGAAGTTGATCTTCATGCCGTGCGTGAGGTGGCCGCCGTGGTCGAGCTTCATGCCGAGGATGCGGTCGCCGGGCTCGAGCAGCGCCATGTAGACGGCCGAGTTGGCCTGGGCGCCCGAGTGCGGCTGCACGTTCACGTGCTCGGCGCCGAACAGCTCCTTGGCGCGGTCGATCGCGAGCTGCTCGGCGACGTCGACGTGCTCGCAGCCGCCGTAGTAGCGCTTGCCGGGGTAGCCCTCGGCGTACTTGTTCGTGAGCACCGACCCCTGGCAGTCGAGGATCGACTGCGGCACGAAGTTCTCCGAGGCGATCATCTCGAGGGTCGTGTCCTGGCGGCGGACCTCGTCCTCGAGCACCTGGGCGATCTCGGGATCGACCTCCGAGACCGGCTTGTCGAAGTAGTCGGGCGAGAGCTCAGTCACTGCCGGCCACGGTACCACCGTGACCGGCGCGGCAGTGGGGATCGCGGACCGCCGAGTAGCCCGGTGTGGAGCCGGCCCGGATGGCCTCGGCCCACGTGCGCGACTGGGCCTCGATGCTCTGCGCGACCTGGCGGCGCTGCTCGGGCGACTCGGCGTTCAGCAGCCGCTCGGCGTTGCGCCAGGCACCCTCGCGCCAGGACTTGAGCAGCTCGAGAGCGGTCAGCTCCTCGAGCGGGGATGGCTTGGCGTCGGCGAGGGTGAAGAACGGGTCGTAGCGCTTCGCGACCTCGTCCTCGACGCGATCGATCACGGTCGTGAGGATCTCGTTCACGCGGTCGTGGTCGGGCTTGCGCGACCGCCCGCCGGGAGTCCGCAGCCCGACCCGCGCGAGCACGTACGGCAGGTCGCGCTGAATGTGAGCGTTCATGCCCAGGAAGACGTCGTGACCGGCGTTCGTCGCCCCGCCGGCGGCGGCGTCGAACGCTATGCGCCAGGCGTCCGGGACGGGCTGACCGCGCACGTAGCGGTCGAAGGCGCGGAAGTAGAAGTCGGCGAACAGCACGTCCTCGTAGATCACCCAGCGACGGTGGCGGAAGAAGCGGCGGCGCTCGCGGATGGTCTGCAGGAAGGCCTCGGTGGTGCGCAGGTAGGTGAGCGCGAACACCGATCGGTGGTCGCAGGCGGCGTCGAGCTTCTGCCAGCGGCGCGTCATGCGACCCACCACTCGGACGACGCAGCGAATGCGCGCGCGCCTGCAATTGCGGATCGGTCCCGGCTGGGCCTTCGTGCTCACCTCCTGCGGCGGCAGGTGCTCGGGCCACGGCAGGTTGGCGTCGCTGTGGTCTGCGGACGCCGCCGGGGCGGCGAGCGCGGCGATGGCACAAACCGACGACGCAGCGAAGATGGCGCGCACGCTCATCTGATCCCCGGGTTGGGAATGCCTCAATCCAGCTCGGCCGCCAGCGCGTCCGCCGAGACCGCGCCTTCGCGAACCACGCTCCACGAGCCGTCCTCGTAGCCCGTCAGGTCGACGACCGTGGAAGGCGTGCCCGGCAACTCGCCGCCGTCGAGTACGAGGTCGACCCCGCTGCGGATGCGCTCGTCGACGTCCTGCACGCGGCGCGCGTCCTGCCCGCCCGTCGGGTTGGCGCTCGACTGGAGCACCGGCCAGCGAACCCCCGCCAGCGGCGCGAGCTCGCCGGTCAGGTGCGGGACTCGCAGCCCGAGCCGCTCCGGCGCCGGCCCGCAAGCGAGCGGGTAGCGCCGTTGGGGATTTGCAAGTAGGAGCGTGAGCGCGCCGGGAAGCAACCGCTCGAGCGCCCCACGCGTGCGGCCGCCGAGCTCCGGGAGCGCGGCGAGCGCCAGCTCGAGCCGGAAGAACATGACCGCGGCGGGCCGCTCCGGCGGACGCCCCTTGAGCCGGTAGAGCCGGTCCACCCCCTCGCGCGAATCGGGCTCGGTGGCGAGCCCGTAGACGGTGTCGGCCGGAAA
>DATACN010000032.1:0-7408 GCA_036258995.1 Thermoleophilaceae bacterium
GTCGAGCCCTCCCCGAGCGAGACGACGGGGTCGCCCGGCTCGAACGGCAGCCGGTCGCGCCACCGCTCGATGAGGCCGGCTCTCAGACGAACTCCTCCTCGATCACGCGGATCGCGCGCGGCGGCGAGCGCATGAAGTCGAGCTGGCCGATGAGGCGCACGGCCGCGTAGAACCGCGACTCGGCGACCGGGTGCACGACCATGACGAGGCGGGCGTTGTCGCCGAGCCCGTGCTGGACCACCGACTTGATCGACACGCCCTGCAGCCCCAGGATCTCGGCTATCTGGGCGAGCACGCCGGGGCGGTCGGCCACCTCCAGGTGGAGGTAGAACGAGAACTCGGTGTCCGTGATGAGCGGCACGTCGGACGCCGGCGGCACAAGCGACGGCGGTGGAATCATCGCCGAGATCACGTCGCCGAGCACGGCGCTCGCGGTCTGGATGCCGCCCGCGCCGGGCCCCGACAGCGTGATCTCGGTGATGGCGGGCGACTCGATCGTCACCGCGTTGAACGACCCGTTGACCGCCGCCAGCGGGTGCGCGGCGTAGAGGAACGCCGGATAGACGTGCACCGCGATGCCACCGTCGATCCGCTCGGCCGACCCGACCAGCTTGAGCGACAGGCCCAGCTCGCGCGCGTAGCCGATGTCGTCCGGCGTGACGCGCTCGATGCCCTCGTAGCTCACCTGGTCGAGGCGCACCGGAGCGTTGAAGGCCAGCCGCGCCAGGATCGCCATCTTGGCCGCCGCATCCTTGCCGTTGACGTCCTCGGTGGGATCGGCCTCCGCGTATCCCAGCTGCTGGGCGTCGCGCAGCGCGTCCTCGTAGCTGGCGCCCGTGCGCGCCATCTCGGTGAGGATGTAGTTGGTGGTGCCGTTCACGATCCCGTGCACCCGCTCGATGTGGGCCGCCGCCAGGGTCTCGGCCATCACGCGGATGGCCGGCACCACCCCCGCCACGGACGCCTCGAAGCGCAGCTGCACGCGGTTCTCGCGCGCGGCCGTGAACAGCTCCTCGCCGAACTGCGAGAGGAGCTGCTTGTTCGCCGTCACGACGTGGCGGCCCGCCGCCATCGAGCGCAGCACATAGTCCCGCGCGGGATCGGTCCCCCCCATCAACTCGACGACGAGATCGCTGCCCCTCAGGATCTCGTCGAAATCGCCCTCGCGCGTGGTGAGCACACCCGCGATTTCCGGGCGCATGCCGACCTCCGCCTCGATCGCGTCGGCCCGCGACTCGAGCAGCTCGCGGAAGGCGGACCCCACGGTCCCATGACCGAGGAGGCCGACCCTGAACGGGCCGGACACTTCAGACGTCACGGAGCGTCAGGTCCTCGTAGGTCTCGCGCCGCACGACGACGCGGGCGTCGCCGTCCTTGCAGAAGATCACCGGCGGGCGGGGGATCGCGTTGTAGTTGCTCGCCATGGCGTGGCCGTAGGCGCCTGTCGCGGGGATCACGAGCACGTCGCCGGGGCGCGGGTCGGCGAGCGTCACGTCGCGCACCAGCACGTCCCCCGACTCGCAGTGCATCCCGGCCACCGTGCAGAGAGTCTCGCCTCCGAACCGGTCGGCGACCTCGGCCTCGTAGCGGGCGCCGTAGAGCATCGGCCGCAGGTTGTCGGACATGCCCCCGTCCACGGCCACGTAGGTGCGCACGTCGGGCACCTGCTTGACCGTCCCCACCGTGTAGACGGTGACGCCGGCGTTGCCCACCAGCGAGCGGCCAGGCTCGCACAGCACCGTGATGCCCTCGGGCGCGCCGCGCAGCAGCGCCTCCACGTAATCGTCGATCGACGGCGGCTCGTCCTCGGCCGTGTAGGCGATACCGAGGCCGCCACCGAGGTTCAGCAGCGGCCATTCCCCCATCCCGCCCAGCAGCTCCGCGAGGCGCTCGAACACCTCGAGCTCGAAGATCTGCGAGCCGAGGTGGGCGTGCATCCCGCACAGCTCGAGCCCCGCGTTGCGGCAGGCCTCGACCGCTCGCTCCACGTCGGGCACGGCGAAGCCGAACTTGGAGTCGACCTGGCCGGTGCTGATGAAGGCGTGGGTGCTCGGCTCGATGCCGGGCGTGACCCGCAGCAGCACGCGAGCGCCGGCGCCGCGAAGCCGTTCGATCTCGTCGAACGAGTCGACCACGATGTGGCCCACGCCGCTCTCCATCGCATATGCCAGCTCGGCCGGGGTCTTGTTGTTGCCGTGCATGTACACGCGCGCGGGATCGACGCCGCCGGCGAGCGCCAGGTGGAGCTCGCCGCCGGAGGCGACGTCGACCGAGAGCCCCTCCTCCGCCATGAGCGCGAAAACCGCCCGGCAGGGGAACGCCTTGCCGGCGTAGACCACCTCGAAGCGCTCGGTACGGGCTCGGAACGCGTCGAGGTAGGAGCGTGCCCGGGCACGGATGTCGTCCTCGGCGTAGACGTAGGCGGGGGTGCCGAATTCCTTCGCCAGCTCGATGACGTCGCATCCGCCCACCTCGAGCCGGCCCGCCTCGTTCAGCCGCGAGCCGAGCGGGAAGACATGCGACACGGTCGCCGTTCCGGGCGCTGATGCCATGATCGCGGCAAGTATGAAGCACCCAACCCCGGCTCCACCCGAGCTCGGAACCCTCGACGGGCTTGCCTACGCGCTGTTCATGCCGGATGGGGAGCCGGCAGCCGGAGTGGTCGTCATTCACGGCGCCACCTCGGCGAAGGAGAGCCATTTCGACTTCGGCCGCCTCTGCCGCGAGAGCGGCCTCGCGGCGATCTGCTTCGACAACCGGGGGCACGGGCGGTCCGAGGGCCCGTTCGGGCCGGGCGCGATCGACGACGTCCTCGCGATCTGCGAGCTGATGCGCTCCCACGCGCCGGCGGTGGCGCTGCGTGGCTCAAGCCTCGGAGGGTTTCTGGCCATCCATTCCGCCGCGCGCGATCCCGCTGTCGCGGCGGTGGTGGCCATGTGCCCCGCCCCGGAGGACCTGCTCCTGCGCGGCCTGCGCTCGGGGTGGCTCGACTTCGAGTGCGACCGCGAGGCGACCGAGCCCTGGCTCAAGTCGCTCGACATCTACGAAGCGGTGACCAAGCTCGGCCCGGCCACGGCGCTGCTCTTGCTGCACGCCCGCGGCGACGAGGAGGTGCCCTACACCGTCAGCGAGGAGCTGCACGCGGCGGCGCACGAGCCCAAGCGCCTGGTCGTGTTCCCGGGCGGCCACCACCGCTCGCTCCAGCACGACGTGGAAGTGCAGTCGCTGTCGCGGCAGTTCATCGAGAAGACGGTCGCGGAAGCGGGCTAGCGCAGGCCGAGCTCGCCGGCCTTCTGCTGGACGCGTCCGCCCACGCCGCCGAGCGTCTCCCCCACGCTTCCGCCGACCTGCGGCAGGCCCTCCGTGACCGGGCCGACCGCGTCCCCGACCGCGCCGACGGCGCCGTCGGTCACGCCGCCCGTCACGTCGCCGCCGGTGACGTCACCGCCGCCTCCCGGAGCCGCCGGCGCGGACGGGGATCCGGCCGGGCCGGGTGCGGGCGAAGCGCCTGGTCCGGGCCGCGCGCTCTCGCTCTGGCTCACGCCGCGCACCTCGAAACGGCCGCCGGCCGTGCGCGGACCGGAGTCCGCCCCATTACCTCGTGCGGCGGCTGCGCCACCTGCGCCATCGCGCGCCGGTTCGCCGAGGTGGACAGGCTCGATCTCCACCAGGCCGGAGCCCTCTCCGACGGTAACGGCGCCGGCGCCTTCCACCACGGTGTCGGCGGGCCAGCCGCGGAACGCCACGATGGCACTCACGACCGCCAGCATCAGGAGCGCGAAGCCGATGAGCACGCCGGTGGTTCCAATCCCGGCGATGTACGCCCGCGAGGCGGTCACGAGTCTGTTCTACCCCCTGGAGGCGATTGCCGAACCAGTGAGAATCATTCTCGTTTAGGCTCGGCGGCACGGTGATCGCGGGCCTGCCGTCGCCACTCGACCTGGTCGAGCTTCCGTTCATGCGCACCGCCCTGGCGGAGCTCGCGCTGCTGGCCGTGGCGGGCGGGCTCGTGGGCGCCTGGATCGTGCTCTGGCGGCAGGCATTCTTCGCCCACGCGGCGGGAACCGCGACCTTCCCGGGGCTGGTGGCGGCGGACGCTTCGGGCGTCAGCCCCACCCTGGCGGGGCTGGCCGTCGCGCTGGGCTACGCGGGCGGGGTCGAGCGCGCGGGCCGCTCGGGCAGGGCTCCGAGCGAAGCGGCCACGGCGCTCGTGCTGGTCGCGGCGCTCGCGGTGGGAGTGGTGCTCGCCAGCGACGTGTTCGAGTCCGGCGGCTCGGTCGACCGGCTGCTGTTCGGGAGCCTGCTCGGCCTCGACGGCGGCGACCTGGCCCTGTCGGCCGCCGGGGCAACGCTCGCCGCGGTCGCCACCGTCCTGCTAGGCCGTGCCTGGACCGCGATGGCCTTCGACCCCGAGGGCGCCACCGGCCTCGCGCTGCCGGCGGCCCGGGCCGAGCTGCTGCTGCTCGGGCTGATCGCGGCGACGGTCGTAACCGCCATCCCCGCGGTCGGGGCGCTGCTCGTGACCGCGGTGTTCGTGGTCCCGGCTGCGGCCGCCCGCCTCGTGGCAGCCAGCGTGCCCACGCTGATCGGGTGGTCGGTCGCGCTCGCGGCGCTCGAGGGGGCCATCGGCCTGTACCTGGCCCTGTGGCTGGATGTGCCGCCGGGCCCCGCGGTGGCGCTGACGGGTGCCGCGGCGTTCGCGCTGGTGATGGCGGTGACGGCGGCGCGGTGAGCGGCCAGGCGCCGGCCATAGTCGGAGTCGAAGGGCTCGCCGCCGGCTACGACGGCCGGCCGGTGCTGACCGACGTCGGATTCTCGCTCCCGGGCGGCAGCAGCCTGTGCGTGCTGGGGCCCAACGGGGGCGGCAAGACGACGCTGTTTCGCGTGCTCACCGGCGAACTTGCCCCGCTCGCCGGGCGCGTTCACGTCGAGGGGCGGCCGGCATACGTCGCCCAGACCGACCGCACCCGCCTCGACTTCCCGGTAAGCGCGCTCGACGTGGCGCTGATGGGGACGCTGCCGGGAGGGCGATGGTGGCTCCCCGCGCGACGGTCGGAGCGCTCGGCGGCGCAGGCGGCGCTCGAGCGGGTCGGGCTTGGCGCGGAGGCCGGCGAGCGATTCGGCAAGCTGTCGGGGGGGCAGCGCCAGCGCGTGCTGCTGGCGCGCGCCCTCGTGCAGGACGCGGCGGTGTTGCTGCTGGACGAGCCACTCAGCGGGGTGGATCCCGTGAGCGGGGAGCTGATCGCGCGTCTCTACGTCGAGCTGGCGGAGGAGGGCCGCGCGGTGCTGGTCTCCACCCACGACGTCGAGAGCGCCCGCGACTTCGACCTGGTGCTGTGCCTGAACCGGCGGCAGGTGACCTTCGGCCCGCCCGGCGCGGCCCTGCGGCGCGACGCCCTGGAGCAGACCTACGGCCGGGAGATGATCGTGCTCGAGGGCGAGCAGCCGGCGCGAGCCATCACGGTTCAGCACCACGAGCACTGAGATGGAACTGCTCGACCTGCTGCTCGACCCCTGGCGCTCCGGGATCGGCCGCCGCGCGCTGGTCGAGGTGATCCTGGTGGGCGGCTTTGGTGGAGCACTCGCCTTCTGGGTGGTCGAGGAGCGCCTGGCCTACACGGCCGAGTCGCTCGCGCACGGGCTGCTTCCCGGGCTGGTGATCGCGGCGCTCGCGGGCGTCCCGCTCCTGCTCGGTGCGGCCGGGGGCGCGCTGGCGGCCGCCTGCCTGATCGCCCTCGCCGCCGGCGACGATCGGGTGGGCCCGGAGACCGCCACCGCGGTAGCGGTGACCGGGCTGCTCGGGCTGGGAGCGCTGCTGGCGCTGTCGCCCGACGCCCCGCCCAGGCTCGAGGAGCTTCTCTTCGGCGACCCGCTGGGCGTCGGCGACGGCGACCTCGCGGCCGCGGTCGCGCTGTTCCTCGCGGGCGGGCTTGCTCTGGCCGCCCTCCACCGCCCGCTGGCAGCCCTGTCATTCGACCCGCCCGGCGCCGGAGGGGTGGGGCCGCCGCCCACCGTGGTGCGGCTGCTGCTTCTCCTGCTGCTCGCCGCTGCGGTCGCGGTGGCGGTCCAGGGGCTGGGCAACCTGCTGGTGCTGGCCGCCCTGGTGGCGCCGGCGGTGGCGGTGAGGAGCCGCGCGGGGACGCCCGCGCGGGCGATGCTCGCGGGCGGCGCCCTCTCCGCCCTGGCCGGCGCCGTCGGGATCTACGTCTCCTTCCACGCGGGAGCGGCCGCGGGGGCCTGCATCGCGCTCGCGCTGTGCATCCTGGCGGCGGCTGGAGCGACCCTGCCGGTCAGGCGGGCTGCGGCGGCGGGGCGCCGAGCTCCCGGCGCCTGCCCAGCAGGAACGCCACCCCCGCCGCCACCAAGGCGAGGCTGACGAGCTGGGCGAGGGTGAGGCCCAACACCAGCTCGTCGTTTCGCCGGATGAACTCCACCAGCAGGCGCTCCGTCCCCGACAGGACCAGATAGAGGGCAAAGAGCACACCGGGGGCGAAGCGGTCGCGCAATCGCCACAGCACCAGCGCGACGACGCCCATCGCCAGCGTCTCGTAGACCGGCGTCGGGTGCACCTCCTGGGTGGTGGGCTCGGTGCCGTCGGGGTAGGCCATCGCCCACGGTAGGTCGGACTCGACGCCGTAGTCGCCGTCGCCGGACAGCTGGCAGCCGACCCGGCCCAGCGCGTAGCCGACCGCCAGCGGCACTGCGCAGGCGTCCAGCATCGAGAGCCCGAGCCAGCCACGCCAGCGCGCCCACAGCACGACCGCGATCGCTCCGCCCACGACGCCCCCGAACCAGACCAGGCCGGAGCCCGAGAACACGTTTCCCAGCAGGTCGTCGGAGACCTGGTCCCAGTTCTGGATCAGGTAGTCCACTCGCGAGCCGACCAGGCCCCCGATCAGGCCGGCGAAGATGATCTCGTATGCCCAGTCGGGCGGCTTGCCGATCTCCTTCAGCCGCCGGGCCAACACGCCCGCCGCGATCAGGAACCCGAGCGCGAAGCAGATTCCGAAGGTCTGGAGGGTGAGGGGTCCGAGCTCGATCTCGGGCTGCACCGCGCGCAGGCTAGTACGTGCGGCCAGGCCTCCCTAAAACCCCTGCACCTGACTTACGATGGGCCGAGTGCAGAGACCCGGGCTCGCGTCCCTCATCTGCGCTGTCGCCCTGCTGGCCGCGCCGAGCGCCGCCGCGGCCTCGGTCGCGCTCGAGCGGGCAGCGCTGAAGCAGGCACTCCTCGCCGGAGCCAGTGCGTCCAAGGCGGGGGTGACTCGCCTTCCCCTGCCCGAGCGGGAACGACCCGCCCGCGCCGCGGCTGCCGCCCGCGCCCTGGCCGGCCTGGCGCGGTCGCCTGCCCCCGGCCGGCTGCTCGTGGGCGTGAGCGCGCACCGGCACCTGCGTCCCGTCCGGCTCG
>DATACN010000033.1:0-8954 GCA_036258995.1 Thermoleophilaceae bacterium
GTGCGCAGCACGCCCGCGCGCGGCCGCGGCTCGTCCCGCTCCTTGGTCTGGAAGTGGTAGAGGATCTTCGGCAGGTCGCGGTAGGAGCGGATCCCCGAGGCCATGTGGAAGGTCAGGCTCTCCTCGTGGGTCATCGCCAGCACCAGGTCCGCCCCCCGCCGGTCCTTGAGCTTGAAGACCTCGTCGATGTCGTAGCGCCCGCTGCGCCTCCACAGCTCAGCCGGCTGCAGCACCGGCATCAGCATCTCCTGGGCGCCGATGGCGTCGAGCTCCTCGCGGATGATCTGCTCCACCTTGCGGTGGGTGCGCCAGCCGGCCGGCAGCCAGGTCCACAGCCCCGCCCCCAGCTGCCGTGCCAGGCCCGCGCGCACCGTCAGCTGGTGTGAGATGGCCTGGGCGTCGGACGGCGCCTCGCGGGTGGTCGGCAGGAAGTAGCTGGACAGCCGCGTCATCCGGCGGCGAGTCTACGCGCGCGTAAAGCGGCGGCCGGCGGTCGGCGAGGCTTCCTCGTCGAGGGTCACCCGCCTGGCCTTGCCGGTCCCGGCCATCGGCAGCGGGTCGCCGTCGTCGAGCGCCTGCTCGGCCGCGGCGGCGGCCTCCATCGCGGCGATTCGCTCCGGGGTCAGCTCGCCGGCGTTCTCCTCCTCGATTCGCTCGAGCCACTCGGCGCCCTCTGCCGCCTTGCGTTCGTCGACCTCCACCCTGCCGATCTTGAGCGAGCGGTCGATCTCCGTGAACAGCTCGTCGACCAGCCGGTCCTGCGGCACCTTCCTGAGTGGCTTGCCGTGCGCGAAGATGAGCCCCTCGTTCTTGGCGCCGGTGATGCCGAAATCGGCGTGAGAGGCCTCGCCGATCCCGTTCACCGCGCAGCCCAGCACCGCGACCTCGATGGGCTCCTCGTACGCCTCGAGCCGCTCCTCGATCTCGGCGACGACGGTGTCCATGTCGAACTGGAGCCGTCCGCAGGTCGGGCAGGCGATCAGCACGGGCCCCCGCTGGCGCAGCTTCAGCGCCTTGAGGATCTCCCAGGCGACCTTGACCTCCTCCTCCGCGTGGAAGGTGGAGAGCGATATCCGGATCGTGTCGCCGATCCCGTCGGCCAGCAGCGTGCCGAGGCCGACCGCCGACTTGAGCGAGCCCGACCACTTGGTGCCCGCCTCGGTGATGCCCAGGTGCAGCGGGTAGTCGATCCGCTCGGAGAGCAGGCGGTTCGAGGCAATCGTGTTCGGCACGCTCGTGGACTTGATCGAGACCTTGAAGTCGTGGAATTCGAGCCTCTCCATGAGCTCCACGTACTCCACGGCAGCTTGGACGAGCGCCTCGACCGGCGACGAGCTCTCGAGCTCGTGCAGGTGCCTTGGAAGCGAGCCCGAGTTCACCCCGATCCGCATCGGGATGCCGGCCGCCCTGGCCTTCTCCACCACCTGCCCCGTCTTCTCGAAGCCGCCGATGTTCCCGGGGTTGATCCGAACGCAGTGGGCGCCCGCGTCGATGGCCTTGAGGGCAAGCGTGTGGTTGAAGTGGATGTCGGCGATGACCGGGATCGGCGACTCGCGGACGATCGTCTCGAGCGCCCGCACGTCCTGATCGCGGGGGACCGCGCAGCGCACCAGATCGCCCCCGGCGTCGGCCACTGCGCGGATCTGGCGCATGGTCGCCTCGACGTCGGCGGTCTCGGTCTTGGTCATGGACTGCACGGCGACGGGAGCGCCGCCGCCGATCTTCACGCCGCCTACGTCGATCTGGCGCCTGGAAGCCAAGGGCCTCCAAGGGTATCTAGGCGTACAGGGCCTCGATCTCGTTCGCGTACTTCTCGGCGATCGGCTTGCGCTTGAGCTTCATGGTGGGCGTCAGCTCGTCGCCACCCGGCTCCCACTCCTGCTCGAGTACCTTCCACTTCTTGATCTGCTCGACGCGGGCCAGCTGCTCGTTGGCCCGCTCGATGCCCCTGCGGACCTCCTCCTCCATGGCCTCCTGGGAGTCGTAGCCGGGCTTGGCGTCGGGGTCGAGGGTGATCAGCGCGACGTTGTAGGAGCGGCCGTCGCCGATGGCGATGGCCTGGCCTATCAGCGGGCTCGAGGACTTGACCTTGGCCTCGATGTTGGCGGGCGACATGTTCTTGCCGGCCGCGTTGATGATCAGCTCCTTCTTGCGGTCGACGATCTTCAGGTAGCCGTCCTCGTCGAACTCGCCGACGTCGCCGGTGTGGAACCAGCCCTGCTCGTCGATCGCCTCGCGCGTCTTCTCAGGCTCGTTGCGATAGCCGGGCATCACCACGGGCCCGCGGATCAGCACCTCGCCGTCCTCGGCGAGCTTGATCTCACAGTCCGGCGCCGGCGGGCCGACCGTGCCGATCTTGATCCGCTCGGGCGGGTTGCAGGTCCCGGCACCGGTGGTCTCGGACATGCCCCACAGCTCGGCCAGCGGAATACCCAGCGCGTGGAAGAACTCGATCACCTCACGCGGCGTGGGAGCGGCGCCGACGTTGCACGACTCGAGCTGGTCCAGCCCGAGCATCCCGCGCACGTTCGAGAACAGCTCGGCGTCGGCCTCGTCCCAGGCCTCACGCAGGTCGTCGGTCAGCTCGCCGGCCTGCTCGGCGCGAACCTTCTTCAGCCCGAGCTCGAGCGCACCCTGCATCTTGCGCTTCTGCTCCTCGTCCTCGAGCCCGGCCATCATCGCCTCGAGCCCGGACTTGAGCTTCTCCCAGATGCGCGGCACGGCGAAGAACCAGGTTGGGTGCACCTCGGGCAGGTAGGCGATCACCTGGCGCGCGTCGGGGCAGCAGGTCACGCTGAACGCGCAGGCCATGGGCAGGTAATGGCTCACGTTGCGCTCGGCGATGTGCGCCATCGGCAGGTACGAGACGATTCGCCCGCCGCGCGGGAACCGGATGATCTTGTCGTAGGAGCGAAGGGTGGCCGACATGTTCGCGTGGGTGATCTGCACGCCCTTCGGCGGCCCCGTGGTGCCCGAGGTGTAGATCAGCGTGAGCACGTCGTCCGGCTCGACGGCCCGCCAGGCGGCCTCGAAGTCGAACCCGTCCTCGGCGCGGGACTCCACGTCCTCGATCGACAGCGCCCCCTCTCCCCCGTCCACCGAGACCACGTGTTCCACGCCCGCCGCCTTCACGCGGTCGAGGAAGGCCCGCTCGGTGACGAGGATCCTGTTGCCGGCGTCGCCGACCAGGTGCTCGATCTGTTCCGGCGAGTAGGTGTTGTAGATCGAGAACGGGGTCGCGCCGAGGTGCATGGCGGCCGCGTCGAAGAAGTGGAACTCGGGCCGGTTGGTGAGCATCAGGCCCATCGTGGCGCCCCGCTCGAGCCCCATCCCGGCCAGACCGGCTGCCACCCGCTCGACCTTGGCGGCGTAATCGCTCCAGGTGAGGCTCACCTCGTCGTCCTTGGTCCTCAGCGCAACGTCGCCCGCGTTCTCGCGCGCGGTGGTCTGGAACGCCTCGGCGGCCGTGGCGGCGTCGAGAGCGGTGGGACGGTCGGTGGTCGCACCCTCCACGGGGCGCAGGCTACCTCACCTCAAAGCCCTCGTTCGACAACCGGTCGATGTCGTTGGAGAGCCCCACGAGGAACACGAGCAGCACCAGCATCACCCCCACCACGCCGGCACGCTCCATCACGCTGAAGGGCACCGGCTTGCGCCGCACCTTCTCCACGATCGCCCAGAAGATGTGCCCGCCGTCGAGCGGCAGGAAGGGGAACAGGTTGATGATCGCCAGCGACAGCGAGATCAGGGCCAGGATGCTGACCGCGTCGGCCACGTCGTTGAGGATCGTCTGGCGGGTGACCTCGTAGGACCCGACGATTCCGCTGATCTCCCTGCGCCGCTCGGGGTCGATCAGGTGCAGCGGCAGCTTGACCGTCTCGCGGGTGATCAGCCAGAAGCGGTCGAGCGACAGGTCGAGCGCCTCGCCCGCGGGCAGGGTCAGGCGCGGCCCGCCCTCCGCGTAGGCGAAGCCCAGCCGGGGCCGGGGCGGGCCGGCCACGGGATTCGCGTCGTAGATCGGGGTGATCTCGATCTCTCGCCGCCGCCCGTCGCGCTCGATCAGCAGCGTGGCCGGCTCGGCGGCGCGGCATCGGTCTGTCTGGGGGCCCGGGCAGCGGTGCTTCTGGATCTGCCTCGAGAGGGCCCGCGGCTCGCCGCGGCGGCCGTCCACGGCCAGGATCCGGTCACCGGGCTCGAGCTGCTCGGCCGCGGGGTAGCCGCGCTCGATCTGGCCCACCCGGCTCGTCACGCCCTGCCCGCCGATCGCCCAGAAGAACACGAACAGAAGCACGAAGGCCAGCACCAGGTTGACGACCGGCCCGGCCGCGATGACCACGATCCGCTTCCAGACAGGCTGCGCGTAGTAAGCCCGCGTGCGCACCTCGTCGGGGAGGCTCTCGTCGGGGTTCATCCCGCTGATCTTCACGTAGCCCCCAGCGGGGATCGACCCGAGGCAGTACTCCGTCTCCCCCACCTTCCTGCGCAGCAGGATCGGCGGGAAGAAGAGCGAGAAGCGCTCCACGCGCATCCCGACGGCCTTGGCCGCCGTGAAGTGGCCCAGCTCGTGCAGGATGATCAGCAGGGCGAAGCCGACGAAGGCGAGCAGCCAGCTCAAGCCGCGACACCTCTGGCAACCGCGCGGGCCTCCGAGTCGGCGGCGTAGAGGTCGCTGAACTCGCGCAGGGGCCGAGGCGGCAGCTCAGCGAGGGTGCTCTCGATCACCCGCGCGATGCCGGTGAATGACAGCTCGCCGCGGAGGAAGGCGTGCACCGCCACCTCGTTTGCGGCGTTCAGCACGCATGGCGCCGTCCCAGCGGCCTCGGCCGCCTCCCTCGCGAGCCGCAGGCAGGGGAACGCGTCGAGGTCGGGCTGCTCGAAGGTGAGCTGTCCCACCTCCGCCAGGTCGAGCGACGGCACCGGCACGTCCGCGCGGTCCGGATGGTGCAGGGCGTAGGAGATCGGCACGCGCATGTCCGGATAGCCCAGGTGGGCGAGCGAGGCCCCGTCGTTCAGGTGCACCAGCGCGTGCACGATCGACTGGGGGTGCACCACTACGTCGATCCGGTCGTAGGGGACTCCGAACAGGTGGTGGGCCTCGATCAGCTCGAGCCCCTTGTTCATGAGCGTGGCCGAGTCGATCGTGATCTTGCCGCCCATGTCCCAGGTGGGGTGGCGAAGGGCGTCCTCCGGCCCGACGTCCTCGAAATCCGTCCGGCCCCGGAAGGGCCCGCCGCTGGCGGTCAGCACCAGCCGGGTGACCGACCCGGGCCGCTCGGCGCCGACCAGCTGGTAGAGGGCCGAGTGCTCCGAGTCGACCGGGACGATGCGGGCTCCGGTCGCCTCGGCCAGGGCCGTGACGAGCTCCCCTCCCACCACCAGGCTCTCCTTGTTGGCCAGGGCGAGATCGAGGCCCTCCCCCAGCGTGGCCACGGTCGGGCCCAGCCCGGCGGCGCCCAGCAGCGCGTTCAGCACGAGGTCGCAATCGGCGCCCGTGATCAGCTCGACGAGGCCCTCCGGCCCGCCGAGGACCTCCCCTCCGGTCCAGGACTCGGAGGCCCTGGCGGCGGCGTCGGGGTCGGCCAGCGCCACGCGCCGGACTCCCAGGCGCTCCGCCTGGCCGAGCAGGGCCTCCCAGCTCGTGGCCGCGCCCAGCCCCACGACCTCGAGCTCGCGGCTCCCCTCCACGACTTCGAGCGCCTGGGTGCCGACCGAGCCCGTCGACCCGAGGATGACGACCTTTCGCACCCGGTTGAGTCTAGGTGGCGTCGCCGCGCCCGAGAGCGGAGCCGAGCAGGGCCGCGGCCGATTCCACGGCGCGCACGTCCTCGGCGTCGAAGGCGTCCTCGTCCCTGCTCTCCACGTTGATGACGCCCCACACCTGCTCGCCCACGAAGATCGGCACGTCGAGCTCCGTGCGCACCTCGAGCCCGCGGCCGCGGTACTCGGGCTCGGCCCGGACGTCGCCGACGAGCACCGGCGCACGCTCCGAGATGCACCGGCCCACGAGGCCCGTATCGGCGGGCTGTGTCCAGTCCGCGCTGAGCACGTGGTCGCTGCGGTAGGCGGCGAGCTTGACCGTGTTGCCCGGGAGCAGCTCCAGGATCGAGGCGACCTCCGGGCGCAGGGCCCGCTGGAGCTCCTCGACCGCCAGCTCGAGCCGCTCCTCGTCGCGCTCCGCGTCGCCCAGGCGGCGGCTCAGGGCCATCAGCAGCTCGAGCCGGCGAGCCTGGCGATCCGCGGCGTCGGGCCGGCCGCCGAACAGCCGGCGGACCGGCGGCACCGCCGCTCGCGCCAGCACCGCGGCCAGTCCCGTGGCCTCCTCGAGCTCCCTGGTGGCGTCGTCGCCATAGAGCTCCAGCAGCCAGGCGCCGTCGCGGTCGGCCGCGCAGGCGACGATCGCCGCGTGGTAGCCGAGCTCCTCGAGCAGCTCGCACTCGGCCTTGTCGGCGCCGGAATCCCCGCAGCGCGCCAGGAAGCTCCCCTCGCCGGCCTCGACCAGCGCCCGGGTCGCCGGGAAGCCGTCGAGCTCGTACACCTCGCCCTCCAGGCCGAAGCGCACGCCCTGCAGGCGGACCTCTCGCGTGTGGGCGTTCGAGAGCGAGCGCACCAGGCTGCCCCCGGCCGGCGCGTAGGAGACGGTCCAGCCGGCCGCGTTCAGGGCCTGGGACAGGGTCGTCGCCACTACCTCCAGGCGATCCAGCGTCGCCCGGCCGGCCAGCTCGCCGGCGAGGCTCTCAGTCAACAGGTCGGCGGCGGCCAGCAGCCGCCGCTCCGCGTCCCCGCGGAACAGGCGCCGGTCGGCGTCGCGCAGCGTGGGAGCCAGGTCGGGCGCAGCGGTGCACACCTGTCCCCCGCCCATCCGCTTGGCGGCGTACTGCGCGGCGTCGGCCGACCGCAGCAGGCGCCCTCTCGAGGCCCCCGGGCCCTGGACGGAGGTGGCGCCGCAGGAGATCGACGTCGGCAGGTCGCGGTCGGCTTCGAGGATCTGCACGGCCGCCGCCCCGACCTCGTGCGCGGCGTCGACACCCTGCCCCTCGAGCAGCACGCAGAACTCGTCGCCCGACAGACGCCCCACCAGGCTGCCGGGGTGGTCCGCGGCGGCGGCCACCAGCGCCTCCGCGACGCGCTTGAGCGCACGGTCGCCCGCCTCATGGCCGCGCTCGTCGTTGATCGCCTTGAGGTTGTCGAGGTCGCACAGCACGAGGGCCACCTCGCTGCCTCGCCGGCGCGCCCGCTCGAGCGCCCGCTCCAGCCGCTCCTCGACCGCCCGCCGGTTGGCCAGGCCCGTGAGCGAGTCCTCGTACGCGAGCCTCGAGACGCGCGAGAACAGCTCGGCCCGCCCGATCGCGACCGCAAGCTGGCCAGCGACCGCCTCGAGGAAGCGAATGTCGGCGGCGCGGAAGCGCCGTCCGCCGCCGGCCGTGGCGGCCCAGACCTCGCCCCAGGTCTCGCCCTCGACGACGATCGGAACTGCGACTTCGGAGTCCTTGCCGAGCCGCTTCAGCAGCTCGACCGAATCGCGGTCGGCGGCGGGATCGCCGACCGAGTTGAAGTACGGCTGGCCGTGGCGGACCAGGCGCTCGATGACCGATCCGGGGGCCACCGGGTAGGTCTCGTCCTCCGGGTAACGGCTCTCTCCCGGTCCGAGCGCCCCCACGTTGATCAGGGTCTCGAGCACGTTGCGGTCTCGCTCCCAGCGGCTCACCGCGAGCGAGGCGGCCGACAGTACGCGCCTGGCCTCCTCGGCCGCCAGCTCCAGGACCTGGTCGAGCCGGTGGGCCCCGGCCGCGGCCGCGGCCACGCGGATCAGCGCGTCGCGCTCGGACCCGGCATCGCGCGGCTCGCCCGCGGGCGTGCGGGGCTCGCCTGCGCGAACCGGCTCGGGCCTGCCGGTCCGGCGCCGCAGGCCGTGAGGGGGCCTGCTTGGTTCCTTCACACCCTCGCTAATCGACGGACCCGCTCAGGTGCTTGAGGTAAGCAACGCTCGCCTAGCCGTATCCGAGGGCGACGCTCGCGTAGTAGCCGACCACGATCGTGAACAGGGCCGCGTCCAGGCGATCCAGGACACCTCCGTGGGGGCCGAAGATCGTCCCGGTGTCCTTGACCTCGAGATCGCGCTTGATCAGTGACTCGAACAGGTCGCCGACCGGAGCCGCGAGGGCCACGGCCAGCCCGAGCACGAGCGCGTCCGACCCCGACAGCCAGTCCTGGTAGAGCCCGGCGAACCAGACGGCCGCCGTTCCACCCACGATGCCGGCTATGAGCCCCTCGACGGTCTTCTTGGGCGAGATCGTGGGCGCAAGCGGGCGACGCCCGTAGGCCCGGCCGCCGAAGTAGGCCGCGGTGTCCCCGAGGAAGGTGCCGATCAGCACGTCGACGACCAGCCCGTCGCCCTCCGGAAGCTCGCGCAGGAAGATCGCGTGCACCATCGCGAGCCCGATCCAGAGGATCCCGAACATGGTGGCCGCGATCGCCCATGACACGTGGGCGCGCCTAGGTCGCAGGAAGGCGAGGAAGAAGACCAGCGGGAACGAGGCCGCGAACACCATCAGCACGTGCCGTGGCTCCCCGTAGAGGGCCGCCGCGATCAGGCCGGCGAGCGTGACGAAGCCCGCGAGGTTGACCGGCCTGACGCGCTCCATCAGCGCGTAGAGCTCGGTCAGGGCGAGAATCCCGAGGATCAGGATCCCGAAGGCCCAGACCGCCCCGCCGTAGCTCACGATCACGATCGCGAAGACGATCAGCGGGATCGCGACGATTACCCGCGACCCGGTCCCGGAGCGCTCGCGGCGCCGCCCTTCCATCGCTACCGCGCCCCGAACCGCCGCCGGCGGGCGGCGAACTCCTCGAGCGACTCCTCCAACGCGGCGCGCGAGAAGTCCGGCCACAGCTCGTCGCGGAAGACGAACTCGGCATAGGCGAGCTGCCACAAGAGGTAGTTCGAGACGCGCAGC
>DATACN010000034.1:0-1600 GCA_036258995.1 Thermoleophilaceae bacterium
ACGAGCGGCGGCGTTTGGGGGCTTCAGGTCGGCTACTGCATGATGGTCGGGGGCGCCGACGAGGCCGTCGAACGGCTGTCGCCGATCCTCGACGTGCTGGCGCCGCCGCCCACCGACGAGCACGGTCCGGGCTGGGGGCACTTCGGGCCGCCCGGCGCCGGCCACTACGTGAAGATGGTCCACAACGGCGTCGAGTACGGGATCATGCAGGCCTACGCCGAGGGCTTCTCGCTCTTCGACGCCTGCGAGTACGAGCTCGACAACGCGCAGATCGCCCACCTCTGGATGCAGGGCTCGGTGGTGCGCTCCTGGCTGTGCGAGCTGGCGGCGAACGCGTTCGAGCAGGAGGGCAACGACCTGGCCCGGCTGGAGCCGTACGTCGAGGATTCCGGCGAAGGCCGCTGGACGGTCGAGGACTCGATCGACAAGCGCATCCCGACCCCGGTGATCACCACCTCGCTGTTCGAGCGCTTCTCGTCCCGCGGGCAGAACGCCTTCGCCGCGAAGGTCAACGCCGCTCTGCGCAACCAGTTCGGCGGGCACGCCGTGAAGGCCGCGGACCCCGTCGCGCAGACGCAAGAGCACGCGGAGTAGGACGATGGCGGCGGTCGACCTACAGCAGGAGAACCCGCTCGTCGAGGGGCTCGAGCGGCTGCCCGTCCACCCCACCACGCTGGTGATCTTCGGCGGCACGGGCGACCTGGCCAAGCGCAAGCTCCTGCCGGCCATCTACAACCTGGCCCACGAGGGATCGCTTCCCGAGCGCTTCAACCTGATCGGGAGCTCGCGCAGCGAGATGTCAGACGACGACTACCGGGAGCTGGCGCGCGAGTCGATCCGGCAGTTCTCGCGGCAACAGCCCAGCGAGGACGTGCTGACGAGGCTGCTCGAGCGGGTGCGCTACGTGGCCGGCTCCTTCGACAACGACGCGGTCTACGAGCAAGTCGACGAGTTCTCGCGCGAGTTCGACGAGGAGGCCGGCATCCCGTTCAACCGGGTCTTCTACCTCTCCACGGCGCCGGCCTTCTTCCCGGTGATCGTGGGCAAGCTCGGCCAGCACGGGCTCGACAGCCACGAGGGCTCGGACGTGCGCGTGGTGATCGAGAAGCCGATCGGCACCAACCTCGCGGAGGCGCGCGAGCTCAACCAGGCGGTGCTGAGCGTGCTCGACGAGTCCCAGGTCTTCCGCATCGACCACTACCTGGGCAAGGAGACGGTGCAGAACATGCTGGCGTTCCGGTTCGCCAACGGCATGTTCGAGCCGATCTGGAACCGCAACTTCATCGACTACGTCCAGATCACGGCGGCCGAGGACATCGGGATCGGCACCCGCGCCGGGTACTACGACGAATCGGGCGCGCTGCGCGACCTGGTCCAGAACCACATGCTCCAGCTGCTCACGCTGCTGTGCATGGAGCCCCCGGTGACGTTCTCGGCCGACGACGTGCGCGACGAGAAGGTCAAGGTGCTGCACGCCATCGACCCGCCCACGCCCGACAGGGTCGACGAGCTGACGGTTCGAGGCCAGTACGCCGCCGGGATGGCGGAGGGCAAGGAGGTGCAGGGCTACCTGGAGGAGGAGGGCGTTCCCGGGGACTCC
>DATACN010000035.1:0-2965 GCA_036258995.1 Thermoleophilaceae bacterium
AGCCGCCTGCAGCGTCTCGCCGCAGTCGCAGTCGATGACTCTCATACGGCGCAGGGTACTCCCCTGCGCCGGTACCGCTAGAGGTTGTCGTAGTCGTCCTTGCCCACGAACTTCGTGAGCTTGACCTTGTCCCCGTCGACCGTGGTCTCCGCCTGGAAGGCGTAACGGGTCTGGGTCCCCTTGGACGTCTCCCGCTCGTAGGTCTTCTTCTGGACTTCGCTTTCGTCTACCTGCACCTTCTTGCGGTGCTTGACGCTGTAGAACTCAATGGCCATTTGGAGTCTCCCCTCCTCTGAGTTGGCCAGGTCGCGCGGCACCGTAGAGGGACCGTCAGACGGATTCGCGCCGAAATCGACGTGAGTCCGTCCGATCCGGTCGGTAGTGGTTCCTCCAAGGGAAAGGGAGGAACCCAATGTCGGCAAGGAAGCTGGTGGCGCTTTGCTGTGCGCTGTGGCCCGGAGCGGCCGCGCCCGTAGCACCGGCGGGGGCGGTCGTGCCGGGGCCGCCGAACCTGCCGCTCGACGCGGCCGAGCAGGTCGCCGGCGTCGCTGACCCCGCTGCGATCGCCCCGGCGCCCGAGGTGGCGATGGTCTCGGCGGTGAACCGGGCACGTGCGAAGCGCGGTCGGCGGCCGCTCGGGCATTCGAGCTCGTTGAACCGCTCCGCGCACCGCTATGCGGCCTGGATGCTGCGGCGCGACTACTACGGTCACCTGTTGCGGATCCGCGCGGGCGGCAGGTACCGGCGCATCGGCGAGGCGCTGGCCATGCACTTCGGCTGGCGCTCCCGGATCCGGCGGACGGTCCGTAGCTGGCTGAGCTCCCCGACACACCGGGCCCTGCTGCTCAGCGGCCGCTTCCGCGAGCTTGGGGCGGGGCGGGCGACCGGCCGCTTCGGGGGGCGCCGCGCCACGACCTGGGTGCTGCACCTGGGCGGCTGACACGCCCCTGCGCCCTCTGGGATAGAACTCGTCCCGCGTGAGCATCGGGCGAGAGCGGCAGACATCGATCTACCTGGCCGGCATCAGCGGCGAGACGCCCAAGGTCCCCGTCGACGCGGTCAAGCTGGAGGCCAGGGCCCGGCAGGCGCTGTCGAAGGAGGCCTACGCGTACATCGCGGCCGGCGCGGGCGGCAGCCACACCGTCCGCGCCAATCGCACGGCGTTCGACCGCTGGCGGATCGTGCCGCGGATGCTGCGGGACACCTCCGAGCGGGACACGAGCATCGAGCTGTTCGGCCGCCGGCTTGCGAGCCCCTTCCTGCTCGCGCCACTCGGTGTGCTCGAGCTGGCTCACGACGAGGCCGAGATTGCCGTCGGCCGCGCGGCCGCCGCGGAGGGCGTGCCGTTCGTCTTCTCGAACCAGGCGTCGAAGCCGATGGAGGAGGTGGTAGGCGCCATGGGCGAGTCGCCGCGCTGGTTCCAGCTCTATTGGAGCGAGTCGGACGAGCTCGTGGAGAGCCTCGTCGGCCGAGCCGAGAGCTGCGGCTGCGAGGCCATAGTGCTCACGCTCGACACGATGGTCCTGGGCTGGCGCCCGCTGGACCTCGACCCCGCCTACCTGCCGTTCCTGCGCGGCAAGGGCATTGCCCAGTACACGAGCGATCCGGTCTTCCGCAGGCTCCTCTCCGAGGCCTCGAGCGACGGGTCGGGCGACGGTCCGCAGCCCAAGCCGAACCTGACCGCGCTGCGCACGCTGATCGAGCTGACGAAGGCGTATCCCGACCGCTTCGTCTCGACCCTCGCCTCCGGCCGCGGGCGAGCCGCCGTGCAGCGCTTCATCAACATCTACTCGCGACCCTCGCTGACGTGGGAGGACCTGCCTTTCCTGCGCGAGCGGACCAAGCTGCCGATCCTCTTGAAGGGGGTGCTGCACCCAGACGACGCCGCCCGGGCCGTCGACGCGGGGATGGACGGCATCGTCGTTTCCAACCACGGCGGCCGCCAGGTCGACGGCTCGATTGCGACACTCGACGCCCTGCCCGGCGTGGTCGACGCGGTGGCGGGCCGGATCCCGGTGCTGCTCGACAGCGGCATCCGCGGCGGCGCCGACGCCTTCAAGGCGATCGCGCTGGGCGCCACGGCGGTGCTGATCGGGCGCCCGTACGTGTTCGGCCTGGCGCTCGCGGGCGAGGACGGCGTCCGCGAGGTGGTCCAGAACCACATCGCCGAGTTCGACCTGACCATGGGGCTGACCGGCTGCCGCAGCGTCGCCGAGATCGACCGCGACATGCTGGCGCCGGCGCCGCGGTGAGCGAGCGCTGGGCCACGTTCGATTGCTACGGCACGCTCGTCGACTGGGATGGGGGTGTGCGAGCACAGCTCGAGCGAGTAATAGGCGGTGACGGCACCCGCCTGCTCGAGCGCTACCACGAGCACGAGCCCAGGGTCCAGGCCGAGCGGCCCTCGGACAGCTATCGCGCGGTGATGGCGCAGACGCTTCAGCGCGTGGCCGCGGACGAGGGCAAGGCGGTGCCGGAAGAGGAGCGCGACGCCCTGGGCCGCTCGCTGCCGGGCTGGGACGTCTTCCCCGAGGTCCCGGCGGCGCTGGGCGACCTGCGCGAGCGCGGCTGGAAGCTGGCGATCCTGTCGAACACCGACCGCGACTTCATCGAGGCGTCGATGCAGGCCATCGGCGTGCCGTTCGAGCTGGCGATCGTGGCGTCCGAGATCGGATCGTACAAGCCGGCCCACGGGCACTGGGAGGAGTTCTTCCAGCGCACGGGCGCCGACCGCGCCTCGCACGTGCACGTGGCGGCGAGCCTCTTCCACGACATCGCCCCAGCGCGCGAGCTCGGCCTTCGCTGCGTGTGGATCAACCGGCTCGGAGAGGCGCCCGACCCGGAGCCCGACGCCGAGCTTCCCGACCTCGGCGGCCTGGGCGAAGCGCTCGACGAAATGGTCAAGCGGGATTAGACGTCAGGCGTGAGGGCGCCGACCCGCGCGTGCCGGCGGGGCGGTCGACCT
>DATACN010000036.1:0-6032 GCA_036258995.1 Thermoleophilaceae bacterium
GGTCTTCGAGGCCATCCACCGCGGCGACGCCGACCCCAAGCTGCTCGCCTACCAGTACCTGCAGGTGCTGCCGCAGATCGCCCAGGGCGAGTCGAACAAGGTCTGGATCATCCCGAGCGAAGTGACCCAGGCCCTGGCCAATCTCGGCAACGTGCTGCCGAAGGGCGAGGGAGAGCAGTCCGAGCCGCCGCCGACCGCGCGCTAGCCTCAGCGCGGCGATGTTCGACACGCTCTCCGAGCGCCTTCAGGGCGCGCTTGGCGACGTCCGCTCGCGCGGCAAGCTGACCGAGGACGACGTCAAGAAGGCCATGCGCCAGGTGCGCCTGGCGCTGCTCGAGGCCGACGTGAACTTCAGGGTCGTCAAGGAGTTCACCGAAGCTGTGCGCGAGCGCGCGCTCGGGGAGCAGGTGCTCGAGTCGCTGAACCCCGGCCAGCAGGTCGTGAAGATCGTCAACGACGAGCTCGCGCGGCTGATGGGCGGTGCCGGACGCGAGCTGGCCTTCGCCAAGCAGGGGCCCACGATCATCCTCATGGCCGGCCTTCAGGGCTCCGGCAAGACGACCGCCTGCGGCAAGCTCGCCCGCCACCTGCGCGAGGAGCACAAGCTGGACGTCGCCATCGCGGCCTGCGACGTCTACCGGCCGGCGGCGGTGGACCAGCTCGTCAAGGTCGGCGGCCAGGCCGGCGCGACGGTCTACGAGCAGGGCACCGGGCGCGACCCAGTCGACATCGCCGAGTGGGCGCTCGACCAGGCCAAGCGGGACCGCCGCGACGCGCTGATCGTCGACACCAGCGGCCGCCTGCACATCGACGAGCAGCTCATGGACGAGCTGGCGAACGTCAAGAAGCGGGTCAAGCCGCACAACGTGCTGCTGGTGGTAGACGCCATGACCGGCCAGGACGCCGTGAACGTCGCCGAGAGCTTCGCCGAGGTGGCCCAGTTCGACGGCGTGGTCCTGACCAAGCTGGACGGCGATGCCCGCGGCGGTGCCGCGCTGTCGGTGCGGGCGGTCACCGGGAAGCCCGTGATCTACGCCTCGACCGGCGAGAAGCTCGCCGACTTCGAGCGCTTCCACCCCGACCGGATGGCCCAGCGTATCCTCGGCATGGGCGACGTGATGACCCTGGTCGAGAAGGCAGAGCGCCAGATGGACGAGCACAAGGCGCAGGAGCTCGAGAAGAAGATCCGCAAGGAGCAGTTCACGCTCGACGACTTCCTCGAGCAGATGCAGCAGATCCGCAGGATGGGGCCGCTGACGAGCTTGCTGAAGATGATGCCGGGGGTGGGCCAGCAGCTCGGCAACCTCGACGTCGACGAGCGCGAGCTCGACCGCCTGCAGGCGATCATCCAGTCGATGACGCCCGAGGAGCGGGCCAACCCGCAGATCATCGACGGCTCGCGGCGGCGGCGGATCGCACACGGCTCGGGGACGACCGTGCAGGCCGTCGGCCAGCTCGTCAAGCAGTTCGGGCAGATGAAGAAGCTGATGCGCCAGATCTCGCAGGGCAAGATGCCCTCGCTGCAGCAGCTGGCGGGCGGGCGGTAGTTGCGGGGCGGCCGCTAGCCTTAGCGCGCTCTATGTCCGTACGAGTCCGGCTCACGCGAGTGGGCGGCAAGAAGAACCCGAACTGGCGTGTGGTCGTGGCCGACCAGCGGTCGCCGCGCGACGGCCGCTTCATCGAGGCCATCGGCCATTACAACCCGCGCACCGACCCCTCGACGATCGTGATCGACGAGGAGCGGTTCGAGCATTGGATCTCCCGCGGCGCTCAGCCCACCGGCACCGTGAAGAAGCTGATGCGGGCGCGCTCGCGTCCCTCCGAATAGCGAGTGAACCCCGCGGGAGCCCCCGACGCCCTGCTCGCCTACCTGGCGCGGGCGCTCGTCGACGAGCCGGACCAGGTGTCAGTGGAGTCCTTCGAGGAGGACGACGGCACGGTGGTGCTCGAGCTGCACGTGGGCGAGGACGACGCCGGCAAGGTGATCGGCCGCGGGGGCCGGACCGTCGCCGCGCTGCGCACGTTGATGAAGGCCTGCTCGGTCAAGCAGGGGCGCCGCGTGCTGGTCGACGTGGTGGATTGACGCTGGTCAGCGCCGGCGTCGTGGGCCGCGCCCACGGGCGCGACGGAAGCTTCTACGTCGAGCGGCCCGGCCACGAGCTGGCGGAAGGCACGCGGGTGCGGCTGGCGGGGGAGGAGCGGACGATCGAGCGGCGCGCCGGCCGCGACGACCGTCCGCTCGTGCGCGTGTCCGGCGTCGAGGACCCGCGCGAGCTGCGAGGCGAGCCGTTGCTGGTGGAGGTGGAGCTCGACGAGGACGAGTGGCTCGCCGACGACCTGGTGGGCTGCCGGGTAGAAGGTCTCGGAGCCGTTGCAAGGGTCCTCGACGGCCCGTCGTGCCCGCTGCTGGAGCTCGACGACGGGACGCTCGTCCCGTTCGTCACGGACGCCATCGAGTCGGTCGACACCGGGTCGCGGGTCATCCGGGCCGACCACGAGTTCCTGGGCGAGGCGACATGAACATCGACGTCCTGACCCTGTTCCCGAGCTGGTTCGACTGGTTCAGCGGCCAACGACACGTCGAGAACGCGCTCCAGGCGGGACACCGGCTCGAGGCCTTCGACCTGCGGGCGACCACTCCGCTCAGCGCCGGGCAGGTCGACGACACCCCCTACGGCGGCGGGGCGGGGATGGTCGTCCGCGTCGACGTGGTCGAGGCCGCGCTGGCGGCCCGCTACGGCATGGACGCGCTCGAGCTGCGGAACCATCGCCGGGTGGTAGCGCTGTCGGCCGGCGGGCGCCAGTTCGACGATGCGCTGGCGGAGGACCTCGCTCGCGAGGAAGAGCTGACGCTCCTCTGCGGCCGCTACGAGGGCTTCGACGAGCGGGTGAACGAGCACCTGGCGAGCGACGTTGTCTCGATCGGCCCGTACGTGCTGAGCGGCGGCGAGCTGGCCGCGATGGTGGTGTGCGACGCGATCCTGCGGAAGCTGCCGGGTGCGCTTGGGCACGAGGAGAGCGCTGTCGAGGAATCGTTCAGCCCCGCGCTCGAAGGGGCGCCCGAGTACCCGCACTACACCCGCCCGGCCGCCTGGCGCGGCCATTCCGTGCCCGAGATCCTGCTCTCCGGCGACCACGCCAGGATCCGTCAGTGGAGGCTCGAGCGCAGCCGCGCTCGCGCCCGCGGAGAGGCCTGAGGCGGCTCCGGAGCGGGCTGACCCCTTCGCTACCATTGCCGCCACGCGCGACCCGGTGTCCGGGCTCGCGCCTTCTTTGTGTCTATGTCCGGCGTAATCGACAGCCTCGAGCGCGCCCAGATGCGCCGCGTCCCGCCCTTCCAGGCGGGTGATCGCGTGCGCGTGCACTTCCAGGTCGTCGAGGGAACGAGACGCCGCACCCAGGTCTTCGAGGGAGTCGTCCTGAAGCGCCAGGGCAGCGGCGTGCGCGAGACCTTCACGGTCCGAAAGCAGTCGTTCGGGGTGGGTGTCGAGCGAACCTTCCCGGTCCACTCACCGAAGGTCGAGCGGATCGAGATCGCCGCGCGCGGCGACGTGCGTCGCGCGAAGCTCTATTACCTGCGCGAGCGGGTGGGCCGCGGTGCGCGGGTTCGCGAGCGCCGCATGATGGCCGACGACCCGGCGCTCGCGGCGTTGGGTCCCGAAGAGGAGGCCCTGGAGGAGGGCGCCATGCCCGCCGACGAGGATGCCGCCCGGCCCGGGGAGGAAGAGCTGGCGGAGGACGCGGCCGCCGAAGAGGCGGCGGCGGAAGAGGTCCCCTCGGACGCGGAGGCCCGCGCCGAGGAGGCTCCGGCGGACGACGAGGCCGGCCCGATGGAAGGCGCCGGGGCCGAGCAGCCCGGCGACGACGCGGCAGTCCAGCAGGAGGACGAGCCGGTCGGGGACGCTGAGCCCGCCGCCCAGCAGGAATCCGCCACGGACCAGTCCGAGTCCTAGGCACCGTTGGCGGTGGCGCGCGGAAAGAAGGAGAGCTCTCGCGGCTCGCTGGTGGAGCTGGTCACGATCGTGGCCGTGGCTCTTGGCCTCGCGTTGGGCATCCAGGCCCTGCTGGTCAAGCCCTTCCGCATTCCGAGCGAGTCGATGGTCCCCACGCTCGAGATCGGCCAGCGGGTGCTGGTCGACCGGGTCACCTATCGCTACGGCGATCCCGAGCGGGGCGACATCGTGGTCTTCAAGCCGCCTGCCGGCGCCGACAACAACACCTGCGGCACCCCCTCGTACGACGAGCAGCGCCAGGCGTGCCCGCGTCCCACCTCGAGGCGGTCCGACACCAACTTCATCAAGCGCATCGTGGGCCTTCCCGGCGACCGGCTGAGCATTAGGGGCGGCCGCGTCTACATCAACGGGCGCCGGCAGGAGGAGCCCTGGATCCGGCCCGACTCGACCTGCGACATCTGCGACCTGCCGACCGAGATAACGATCCCCAGAGACATGTACTTCATGATGGGAGACAACCGCGGTGAGAGCGCGGACAGCCGCGAGTGGGGACCCGTGCCGGAGAAGTGGATGATCGGCCAGGCGTTCATGACCTACTGGCCGCCCGGCAAGATCGGCGCGCTCTAGCCCCGCTACGAGCGGGCTTCCGCTCGCGCTGAGCGCTTGCTTCCGCCGTGATTCGACCTAAGATCGCCGCGTGGCGCGAGGGCGGCGCAGCACCTACAGCGGCAGAAGGCTCTTCGCGTTCGACCGCAAGCTCGGCTGCCGCTACGTCGCGGGGGCCGACGAGGCGGGCCGGGGCTCACTCGCGGGGCCGCTGGTCGCCGCGGCGGTCCTGTTCGACCTCGAGCGGCTGACCCTCTCCGACCGGCGCGCGCTCAGCCGCCTGAACGACTCGAAGCAGCATTCGCTCGAGGCGCGCGAGGAGCTGTTCCCCCTCGTGCTCCGCGCGGCGGCCCGTTCCGTCGTGGTCACCCGCTGCGTGCAGGGCATCGACCGGCGCGGCCTGCACGTGACGAACCTCGAGGCGCTGCGCTCGGCCCTGCTCGCGGTAGCCCGCCCGGGCACCGTCTGCCTCGTCGACGGCTTCAGGGTCAAGGACTTCGGCTACGAGCAGCGCGCCGTCGTCGACGGGGACTGCCGCAGCGCGGCGATCGCCGCGGCCTCGGTGCTCGCCAAGGTGACGCGCGACCGCTACATGCGCCGGGCGGCCGAGCGCCATCCGGGCTGGAACTTCGACACCAACGTCGGCTACTCCACCCCCGAGCACAGGGCCGCGATTGCGAGCAACGGCATCTCGCCGCTGCACCGCCTGTGCTTTCAGTCGATCGCCTACCAGCAACTCGGCCTGGAGGGCCACCTCGAGGGCCTAGAAGGCACCGTCCAGGTGCTCGAGGGCGACGAGCTCGCCGCCGCGATCGAGGGTGACCCCGATAGCGTCGAAGCGGAGCTCGGGCAGACCGCGGGCTAGCCGCGAGCGCCGCGCGCCCAGCCATTCCCGGGCCATGAGCCGCACCTGGCGTCGCTTGCGGGGCCCGACGGACGCGAGCGGCCCGAGCGGGCTCGAACGGCTGCGCTCCACCCGTGTCTTCACCTCGCAGAAGACGAGGCACCCGTCGCCGGCCGCCACGAGGTCGAGCTCCCCGTAGCGGGTCCTGAAGTTGCGATCGACGATCTTGTAGCCCCGCTGCTCGAGATGCCGCGCGGCAATCTCCTCACCCCGTGCGCCCAGCCTCCTTCGCGGATCCTCCACCACGGCCAACGACCCTAGGCCGGGCCGCGACACAGCGGGCAGACCAGTGCGACAACTTTGTCGCTCCGGCTATCCCTCCCGTCGCACGGGCCCGCCTAGCTTGCCGCGACCGTGCTGGCCCACGTCGCCACCTTCGCCCTCGAGGGCGTGACGAGCCGCCAGGTCACGGTCGAGGCCGACGTCCGGCAGGGCCTGCCGACCTTCACGCTGGTCGGCCTCCCCGACAGAGCGATCCGCGAGTCGCGCGAGCGCGTGCGGGCCGCGATCCAGAACTCAGAGCTCGAGTTCCCGCAGAGGCGGATCACCGTGAACCTCGCCCCGGCCCA
>DATACN010000037.1:0-6934 GCA_036258995.1 Thermoleophilaceae bacterium
CAGACCGTCTCGGTCCAGCGGATCCTCCCCATCGCCCCGCCGGGCCGGATGCCGCAGTACCTGTGGGGCCGCCTGATCGTGCTGGGGCTGAAGCTGCTGCGGCGCCTTCCCTGGGTGCGCTAGCTCTGGCGCTCGCCCGAACCCTCGCCTAGGGTTGACGCGTGCACCGGAACGGGGACTCGCGGCGCTTGTCGGGAATCGCGGTCGCGCTTGTCGCGCTTCTGCTGGGGCTTGCCGCACCCGCGCATGCCCAGCGCGTCTTCGCCTTGACCGACACGACGCCGCCACGGATCGTGTCCTTCGACTCCGGGAACCCCGGGAGCCTCCTGTCCGACGTAGGCGTGAGTGGGCTGTTGGCGGGCGAGGTGCCGCAAGGGATCGACGTGCGTCCCACGACTGGCCGCCTGTACCTGCTCGCCGTCACCGCGACCGGCGGGGCGCGCGTGATGGAGGTCGATCCCGGCACAGGGGCGACCTCGAACCCGGTGGTGCTGACCGCCGCTTTCGGAGATGACAATCCATTCACGACCCTCGACACCAGCGCCGGTGTCGGGGTCGACTTCAACCCTGTCCCGGACCTCGCCGGCAACCCGTCGTTCCGGGTCATCACCGGCAACGACCAGAACATGCGCGTGCGGGTGAGCACCGGCGAGGCGACCACCGACACGAACATCAACCCCGCCGCCGTCTCCATCGTCGCGAGCGCGTACACGAACAATGACCTCGATCCGGCCACCGGCACGACCCTCTACGGCTTCGACCAGACCGCTGACGCGCTTGTGGTTACCGCCAACGCCAACGGAGGCACCTACATCACCGTCGGCAGCGGCTCCGGCGTGAGCCCTGCGAGCTCTTCGGTCGGCCTCGACGTCTCCCCGACCAATGCCGCTTACCTGAGCGCCACGGCCGGCGCGGGCGCCAACCTCTACGCGATGAACCTGACGACCGGCACCGCCACGCCGATCGGCCCGATCGGCGACGGCACCCTGCCCGTCAAGGACATCAGCGTGCGCGCCAACCTCGTGGCGTTCGGATCGCCAACGGCGACCGTGCCCGAAGGGGGCGGCAGCGTGACGCTCAGCATCAACCGCTTCTTCCCGATCGCATCGTCCACCGTGCGATATCAGGCGGCAGGGGGCTCCGCCTCCGAGGGATCGGACTACCCGCCGACTACGGGCACGGTCAGCTTCGGGCCCGACGAGACGAGCAAGACGATCTCGATTCCCGTCTCCAACGACACTGCCGACGAGAGCGACGAGACCGTCGTGGTGACCCTGTCCGACGCCAGCGAGGGACCTGGGCAGTTCCCGAGCTACGTCATCTCGCCGGGATCGGCGACGGTGACGATCCTGGACGACGACGCCTCGCCGCCGCCCCCGCCACGCTGCGCCGTTGTCCAGACGGGCACGAACGGCGTGGACACGCTGGTCGGCGGCGCGGGCGGCGACCGCCTCAACGGCCGCGGAGGCGCCGACTCGCTCGTGGGCGGACTCGGCGACGACTGCCTGTTCGGGGGGAGCGGCAACGACCACCTCTCGGGCGGCGCCGGAGCCGACCGGCTGCGCGGCGGCACCGGGAACGACGTGGTCTCCGCGGGCGATGGAAACGACTCCGCGGCGGGCGAAGCGGGTCGAGACAGGGTGCTGGGCGGAAACGGCAACGATCGCCTGGGTGGCGGGAGCGGCAACGACTCGCTGTCCGGCGGGGCGGGCAACGACCGCCTGACCGGCGGCAGTGGCCGCAATCGACTGGCCGGCGGACGAGGCAACGACACGCTCCAGGCACGCAACCGCCGCGTCGAGACCGTCAACTGCGGCCCGGGACGCGACCGAGCCGTGGTCGACCGCCGCGACCGGACGCGAGGCTGCGAGCGGGTCTCCCGCGCGCGCCGCTGAGCACCGGCAGCCCGGCAAACCCCCAGGACCCGACGATCCGCGACGATCAGCGCCGTGACGTCCCCGTGGTGGCGCTCGGCCGTCGTGTACCAGGTCTACCCGCGCTCCTTCGCCGACGCCGACGGCGACGGCATCGGCGACCTGCGTGGGATCATCAGCCGCCTCGAGCACGTGCGCGATCTCGGGGCCGACGCGATCTGGCTCTCGCCGATCTATCGCTCCCCGATGGCCGACTTCGGCTACGACATCTCCGATCACACGGACGTGGATCCGGTCTTCGGGACGCTCGCCGACGCGGACGCGCTCATCGACCGGGCGCACGAGCTCGGCCTTCGGGTGGTGCTCGACTTCGTGCCGAACCACACCTCGGACCGCCACCCCTGGTTCGAGGAGTCGAGGAGCGCTGCCGACAGCCCTCGACGGTCCTGGTACGTCTGGCGCCCCGGGGACGGACCGCCCAACAACTGGCTGTCGTCGTTCGGCGCCCATCGCCCCGCGTGGACGCGCGACCAGCGCACCGGGGAGTGGTACCTGCACTCCTTCCTGCCGGAGCAGCCGGACCTGAACTGGGACGAGCCGGCGGTCGAGCGGGAGATGCACGACGTGCTGCGCTTCTGGCTGCGCCGCGGCGTGGACGGCTTTCGGATCGACGTGGCACACAAGCTCGGCAAGGACCCGGGCTTTGGCGACAACGAGCCGGGTCGCCGCCACGATGAGGACTGGCCCTCCGTACATCCACGCCTGCGCGCGATCCGCCGGGTGCTCGAGGAGTTCGACGGGGACCGTGTCGCCATCGGCGAGGTCTACGTGCTCGACCAGCGCGCGCTCGCCGAGTACGTGGTCACCGGCGACGAGCTGCACCTGGCCCACAATTTCTTCGTCCTGAACCTGCCCTGGTCGGCAACCGCCTTCCGCGCGGCGGTCGACGAGTTCGAGGACCTGACTCGCGAGGGCGGCTGGCCGGCCTGGTGCCTCAACAACCACGACCACTCGCGTACCGCCACGCGATACGGATATGCGCGCGCACGGGTTGCGGCGATGCTCGTGCTGACGCTGCGCGGCACGCCCTTCCTCTATCAGGGCGAAGAGCTCGGCCTGCCGGACGCGCACGTGCCCTCCGAGCGGATCGTCGACGTCGACGGCCGCGACCCCGCGCGCGTACCCATGCCGTGGGCGCCGCCGACGGAGGCGGGACCCACCGCCGGATTCAGCGACGGCGAGCCGTGGCTGCCCGTCCACCCGGACGCCGAGCGGTTGGCGGCCGCAGCACAATCCGGCGACCCCACCTCGGCGCTCGAGCTCTACCGGGCGCTGATCGCTCTCCGGCGCGCCGAGCCCGCGCTGCGCGAGGGCGCCTACCGCTCGCTCGACGCGGCGCCCGACGTCTTCGCATTCACCCGCGAGCACGAGGGGCGCCGGCTGCTCGTGGCCCTCAACTTCGCACCCTTCGCGCGGCCGCTGCCGAGGCAGGCGGCCGGCGGCCGGCTGCTTCTGTCGACTCGCCACGACGCGGGCGGCACCGAACTCCGGCCCGATGAGGGGCAGGTGGTCGAGATCGCCGCCGGCTAGGGCGGCAGGCGCACGTCGCCGCGACGAACCCTGAACCAGTGCGCCGCATGCGGAGCGAGCCTGAGCGTGGCCGGCAGGCCCTGGTCGTCGCTGCCGAACAGGTCGACCAGCGCATCGCCGTCGTCGACCGGCAGGTCGACCTCGACGGCCTGACCGCCCAGCTCGTGCACCGCGACGATCGTGGAGCCCTCCCAGTCGCAGCGGTGGGCGAGCACCGACGGCGCACCCGTCTCGAGCAGCGTGAGCTTGCCGAAGCCGATCTCCGGACATTCGCGGCGGCGCCGAATCAGCCGCTCGAACCAGTTCAGCAGCGAGTCCGGATCTCGCCGCTGGGCAGCCACGTTCACGTGCTCCGGTCCGAACGCGCCATCGGTCACGGGCCTGTGAAGTGCCTTGGCGTCCGCCGCCGTCGAGAACCCACCGTGGCCGTCCGCCGACCACTGCATCGGCGCGCGCACGCTCATCCGCCCCTCGATGGCGAGGTTCTCGCCCATGCCGATCTCCTCGCCGTAGAACAAGACCGGCGTGCCCGGCAGTGAGAAGGCCAGCGAATAGACCATGCGGATCGCCTGCTGGTCGCCCTCGAGCATCGTGGGCAGCCGGCGACGCAGGCCGCGTCCGTACAGCTGCAGGTCGGGGTCGGGGCCGAACGCGTCGAACACCTCCTGGCGCTCCTCGTCAGTCAGTTTGTCCAGCGTGAGCTCGTCGTGGTTGCGCACGAAGCGGCCGAGGGCGGCGGTGGGCGGCAGCTCCGGGAAGTCGCGCAGGGTGGCCGCCAGCGGCTCCGCCTCGCCGCGGGCGAGCGCCAGGTAGAGGGCCTGGTTGCCGAGGAAGTCGAGCAGCATGTGAAGCTCGTCGCCGTCCTCGTCGCCCACGAACGCGCGCTGCTCCTTCGCCGTCAGGTTGACCTCGCCGAGCAGCACCGCCTCGCCGTTTCGCCTATTGAGGTGCGCGCGCAGGTCGCGCAGCAACTCGTGCGGATCGGCGATCGCACCCTTCGGCAGCCCCGTCGGCTCGATCATGAACGGCACGGCGTCTACGCGGAAGCCGGAGAGGCCCTGCTCGATCCAGAACGCCATGACCTGTGCCACCTCGTCGCGCACCTGCGGATTGGCCATGTTCAGGTCGGGCTGATGCGAATAGAACCGGTGCAGGTACCACTGGCGCGCTTTCTTGTCCCAGGCCCAGTTCGAGTTCTCACGGTCGGGAAAGACGACGTCGCCCGGCTTCTCCTTCGGCTTCTCGTCGCGCCACACGTAGAAGTCGCGGTAGGGCGAGTCGCGGCTCTCGCGTGCGGACTGGAACCACGGATGCTGGTTGGAGGTGTGGTTCATGACGAAGTCCGCGATCACGCGGATGCCGCGGTCGCGGGCGGTGCGGACGAACTCGACGAGATCGCCGAGCGTCCCCATCCTCGGATCCACGGCGTAGAAGTCGACGACGTCGTAACCGTCGTCGCGATTCGGCGACTCGTAGAACGGCATCAACCAGATGCAGCTCACGCCCAGACCACCGAGGTAGTCGACCCGCTCCGTGAGCCCGGCCAGGTCCCCGCAGCCGTCGCCGTCGAGGTCGTAGAAGGTCTCGATGTCCAGGCAGTAGAAGACCGCGTTCTTCCACCACAGGTCGCTCGTCGCCTTGACGGTCATCGCAGACCCGGGAGCACGTGCTCGCCGAAGGCGTCGATGAACGAATCGAGGTCCTGGCCCACGTGGTGCAGTGCCAGCTCGTCGAAGCCTACGTCCGCCAGCTCCCTCAGCCATTCGAGATGCCGGCCGAGATCCGACGACACCAGGACCTTCGCCCGCACGTCTTCCGGGCTCACGTCGGCTGCCCGGCGGTCGAACTCCTCCACCGTCTCGACGTCCCAGCAGACGGGCGGGTCGAAGACGTTGGTGCGCCACTGCTCGTGCGCGATCCGCAGCGCCTCCTCGTCGGTCGGCGCCCACGAGAGGTGGACCTGAAGGACCAGCCGCCCGCCTCCGCCGCCCTCCCGGTACGCGTCCACGATCTTTCTCAGCTGCTCGGGCGGTGCGTTCACGGTCGCGAGACCGTCCGCCCAGGACCCGGCCCAGCGGGCGGTCTGCTCCGAGACGGCGGCGCCGATCAACGGTGGCGGCTCAGGCGGCCGCGTCCAGAGCCGAGCCCTGTCCACCACGACATGGCCGCGATGGGTGACCTCCTCGCCCGCGAACAGCGCACGCATGACCTCCACGCACTCGAGGAGGCGGGCGTTGCGCTCGTCCTTGGGCGGCCATCCGTCGCCCGTGATGTGCTCGTTCGACGCCTCGCCGCTGCCCAGGGCGATCCAGAGGCGGCCCGGAAACATCTCGGTCAGGGTGGCCGCAGCCTGGGCCACGATCGCGGGGTGATAGCGCTGGCCAGGGGCGTTGACCACGCCGAACGGCAGCCGGGTCGTGGCCATGGCCGCACCGAGGAACGACCAGGCGAAGCCCGACTCGCCCTGACGCTCGCTCCACGGCGAGAAGTGATCCGACGACATCCCCCCGTCGAACCCCGCCTCCTCCGCACGCTGGGCGAACCGCAGCAGCCGGCTGGGCGAGATCTGCTCGTGCGAGCAGTGAAGGGCGACGAGGGGCACCCCGCCCTCCTACCCGTACGTCGGCGAGGCGAGGGGCGACCGGGTCACCTCGCCCAGCTCCGCGACCGCCTGGTCGAGGCTCATCGCCGCCCCGTGCGACCAGGCGTTGCGGAAGGCCTCGTCGCCTAGCCGGTCCTTCAGCTTCTCCAGATTCGAGGCGTTCCGCTCCCGCAGCGACGCGACCAGCGGCGCGCCGATCGCCTCGCGTATCGCGTCGGCGGCCGCGAAGAGATGCACGCTCCGCTCAAAGGCGCCGAGCAGGGCGGCGGCTTCCGCGCCGATGTCGAGAACGTACGCCGTGCCGGCCTTGTGGCGCAGCGGCACGACGAGCTCCAGCGACTCGGAGAGATGGGGCAACCCGGGGGCCGGTTCGCCCCGGTAGACGTGGTACCGGGCCAGATTCGCCTCGGCCATCGCGACCTCTTCTGCGGAGCCGAGCTGCTCCGCATCGCTCAGCGTCTCGCGCAGCGCCGCATCCGTCTCGGGGATGTCACCCTGGACAAGGCGCGCCCAGTTCAGGGAATTCGCCACCCGGACGGTGCCCGACCGGTCGCCGAGTTGCACGAACAGCCGGTGAGCCTCGAGCAGCTGCTCCTCGCCCGCGGCGTTCCCGGCATGCATTGCGACGAGTCCGAGGGCGGCGAGGCAGTAGGCGATGCCCTCCTTGGCGCCGAGCTCGCGGAAGTCCTGGAGCGCCCGGGTCAGGTCTGCGACGGCGGGGCCGTAGTCGGCCTGCCACCGCGCGAGGAAGCCATGCGCGGCCCGCGCCTTCGCGGCAGCGAGCTGCGGGAGGTCGGCGTCCCGCTCGAGGACGCGCTCCAGCAGCCGCCGCCCGCGAACGTGGTACCCACCGGAGATCAGCCAGTGG
>DATACN010000038.1:0-8455 GCA_036258995.1 Thermoleophilaceae bacterium
TTCCACGCCGAGGGCGAGGCCTGGATGGCGGATGCGAGGACCGGGGCCATGGCCGCTTCGGTCGAGCGGGCGGTCGTCGACGGCGAGCCCGTCGCGGTGCCCGCTGGCGGGCGTCAGACCTTCGCCGCCTTGCTCGGCCTCGACGCCGCCCTCGCCCACGCCAACCCGCTGTTCGGCGGAGCCGCCCCGCCTGCCCTCACCGAGTACGCGCTCCGCTACGCGGAGTCGGGCCGCTTCGACTCGGGTGCGCTTCCCGGCGCCCTCCTCCCCCGCTTCGCCCGCCCGGGCCGCCGCGGCCAACTGCCCGAGGACATCGCCGACGCCTTCGGCTCTGTGGTGCGGGTCAACTCAGCCGGCTGGGACGCCTGCGATCACGCCGCCCTGCCGGCCCGCTCCCGCCTGACCCGGCCGGAGCGCGAAGCGGGCCTTCGCGTAGCCACCGCCCCGATGATCCGCGAGCCCGACGAGCTGGAATGGGAGGTGGAGGAGCGCTCCGGGCTGCGCTTCTACCGGATCCACCCCGCCGACCGGGAACCCACGAGGGCCCGGGTGGAGAAGGTGATCGCCGCGTGGGACGAGCAGGACGTCGCGATAGGGGTTGCGCCCGAGCTCTGCCTGTCCCGCGCCTTGCTCGAGCGCTGGCAGGTCGCTCTCAGGGACCGCGAGGGCGCGGGTGCAAGCCGGCTGCGCCTGGTCGTGGCCGGCAGCGGCAACGTCGACGGCTCCTCACCGCCGGCGAACGAAGCGGTGCTGCTCGACGCACGCACGGGGGAGGTGCTCGGCCGCCAGCCCAAGGTCCACCCGTTCAACTTCTCCCAGCAGGACCTGGAATTGTGGGGGCTCGCCGATCGGCTGCCCGCCCCGATCGACGAGGACCTGAGCCGCGGCCGGCGAGTCTCCGTGGTGGAAGCGGGTGGCGCCCGCCTGGCGATCCTGGTTTGCGAGGATCTGGCTCGGCTGCACGCGTTCGCCGCGGCCCTTCATGCCCACGGGGTATCGCTGCTCCTGGTGCCGGTGTTCGCCCGGCCGACGAAGGACCGGCGCTGGGAGCGCGCGCGGGCCGAGGTCTACAGCGACGCCATCGGCTCGAGCGTCGTGGTGGCGAACAGCCTTGTGATCGCAGAGATCCTGCACAGCCCCACGCCGGTCGGGACGGCGATCGCCGTGGCCCCCGGTCGCGCCGCGGTGGGTCACGCCTCGGAGCCGGACGACGTGGTGGTCTTCGCCCTCGAGGGCGACGGCCCCCGCGTGGCGCACGAGCGGGTGTAGATTCGGCCTCGGATGGCCGAGTACGCACCCAAGGGCCGGGGGCTCGAGCGCGTCCTTGGCGCAGGGTCGCTGTTCGCCACTGCCTACGGCAACGTCGGCAGCTCGATCTACTACGCCCTGGGCCTGGTCGCGGTCTTTGCCCTGGGGATGACGCCCGTGGTCTTCCTGATCGCGGGCGTGATCTTCATGTGCACGGCGGCGACCTATACGGAGGCCACCACGATGTTCCCCGAGGCGGGCGGGTCCTCGTCGTTCGCGCGCCGGGCCTTCAACGAGCTCTGGTCCTGCCTGACCGCCTGGGGCCAGATGCTCAACTACATCGTGACCGTCTCGATCTCGGCCTTCTTCCTGCCCCACTACCTCGGGGTGATCTGGGAGCCGTTGCTCACGGCGCCGGAGGACGTCGCCGTCGGCATCGCGATCGTGATCCTGCTGGCGGCGATCAACGTGCGGGGGGCGAAGGAGGCCACCGGCCTGAACGTCGTGCTCGCGATCGCCGACTTCCTCACACAGCTCGCGCTGGTGCTGCTGGGAATCGTTCTCGTGCTGTCGCCCGAGACGCTCGTGGAGAACGTCGACTTCGGGACGTCCCCGACCGTCTCGGACTTCCTGATCGCGATCCCCGTGGGGATGGTGGCGTTCACGGGCATCGACACCATCTCGAACATGGCGGAGGAGGCCCGCGACTACGGCCAAACGATCCCACGTGCCATGCGGGCGGTGGTCGCGGCGGTCATGACGATCTCACTCACTCTGCCCGCGGTGGCGCTCTCGGCCATGCCGGTCGAGGACGGAACGAGCCAGCTTGCGCTGAAGCCGGAGGAGGGGGGCTACGCCGACAATCCGGTGCTGGGCGTGGTCGAGAACCTCGAGCTGGGAGGTTTCCAGCCGGTTGCCGAGGTCTACGTCGGGCTGTTGGCGGCCACGATCCTCCTGGTCGCGACGAACGCAGGGTTGATCGGGCTGTCGCGGCTGAGCTACTCGATGGGACAGTACCGGCAGCTGCCCGAATTGCTGCGTCAGCTGCACCCCCGCTTCCGGACGCCGTACGTGGCCATCGTGGTCTTCGCATTCCTGGCCTGCCTGACGATGCTTCCGGGCCAGGCCGAGTTCCTCGGAACGGTCTACGCGTTCGGCGCCATGCTCGCGTTCACGATGGCCCACCTCTCGGTGCTCGCGCTTCGCATCAAGGAGCCCGAGCTCGAGCGGCCCTATCGAGGCCGCGGCAACATCCGGATTCGGGGAGTCGACCTGCCCCTGTATGCGCTCCTTGGAGGCTTAGGGACCGGGGCCGCGTTCATCGCGGTCACCGTCCTGAACATCGAGACGCTCGTGACCGGCGTGCTGTGGCTTGCCGCCGGGATGGCGGTCTACGTCGTCTACAGGCGAAGGCAGGGCCTGGCGCTGACCGAGACGCACAAGATCGTCCTGCCTGAGCCGGCCGTCGAGCACGAGGTGGAGTACGAATCGGTGCTGGTCGCGTTCGAGGAAGGCAACTACTCGCGCGGGGCTGTCTCGACGGCCGTGCACCTGGCGGCACGGCGACGACGAGGCATCCACGTGCTCGTGTTGATCAGCGTCCCCCCGAGCTCGCCGATCGATGCCGCAATGCCCGAGCAGGAGGCGCGCGCCGCGTCGATCATCGACCAGGCGCGAGTGCTCGGCGGGCGCCGCGTCACCGGTCATTGGGAGAAGGTCCGGCCGGGCCAGGCCGGCCGCAGGGTGGTGGAGGATGCCCGTGAGATCCGTGCGAGGGCCATAGTCATGCCCCTTCCTCCGCGCCGCACGGGGTCATCGCTGTTCGGCAAGACCCTGGAGACGGTCCTCAGCGACCGGCCCTGCCGGGTGATCATCACCTCGCGCGATCCCGCTGCCTTGCCGAAGGTCGCCTGAGCCGAGTTCTACGATGGCGCTCGTGCAGCGCGCCTACCTGCTGTCGACGCGAGTCCTGAACGTGCTCCTGGTAGGCGTGGGCATCGCGATGGTGGTGACGTCGGTCGCGCGCGGAGGTGGCGTGGCCGCCCTGGGAACGGTCCTCGGTGTGCTGTTCGTGCTCCTGGGCGCCGGGCGGATCTGGCTCCTGCGGGATCGGGACGCATGAGGGAAAGGCGCGGGTCGAACGCGGCGATCAGGCGCGGCTCCGTGGTCGTCGAGGAGCGCATCGCGCGCGGGCTCGGCGAGCCGGCCCTGTTCGCGATCGCGCTGAGCGCCATCGGGTCCTCGATCTACGTGGTCCTGGGCGTGGTGGCCGGAGACGCGCTCGGCTTGACGCCTCTCGTGTTTCTAGCCGCGGGGGTCTTCTTCGTACTGACCACGCTGTCGTACATCGAGGGCACGTCTCTCCATCGGGAGCGCGGCGGGGCGTCGACGTTCGCGCGCTACGCCTTCGACGAGCTGTGGAGCTTCGTGGCCGGCTGGGCGATCGTCCTCGACTACCTGATCGTGATGGCCTTCGGCGCTCTCGCGGTCCCGCACTACCTCGCGGCTTTCTGGGACGGCGCCGGTCATGGCGTTCCCGAGGTGCTCATCGCCGGGGGTGTGCTCGCCTTGGCCGTGTGGTTCAACGTGCGCGGGATCAGCGCGACCCGGCTCAGGGGCGTGCTTCGCCTGTCGCTGCTGAACATCGTGCTGTCGATCGCCGTCATCGCGGTGGGGGCCGCGACGGTCTTCGATGCCGGCGCCGTGGTCGATTCGATCGATCTCGGGTCCGTGCCGCAGTGGGACGACCTCGCCTTCGCCGCGGTGGTCGCCACGCTGGCGTGTACCGGCATCGAGGCGGCCTCCGGCCTCGCGGGTGAGCTCCGCGTAGGCAGGGCGGGGCTGCGTCGCGTTGTCCTCGCGGGGACTGCCGCGGCCTTCCTACTGCTGTTCGGGATCTCGGCGGTCGCCTTGATGGCGGTACCGGTGGAGGGCGGATCGACGGCGTTGGGCGACCGGTTCGTGGAGGCCCCGCTGGTGGGGGTGGTGTCGGTCTTCGACGAGCCCTGGGGGTCGGACCTGTTCGCGTACCTCGTGGGGGCGATGGCCGCCCTCGTCCTTGCACAGGCCGCGAACGGGCAGATGCTCGGCATCTCGAGGCTCGCTTACTCGCTCGCCACCAACCGCCAGATCCCGAGCCTCGTCGGGCGGCTCGGCGAGCGCCACGGGACGCCGTACGTGGCGATCTCGCTGGCGGCGCTGATCTCATTCGGGTTGGTGCTGCCGGCCGACGTCGACTTGCTCGCCGGCCTGTTCGCCTTCGGAGCGATGCTGGCGTTCACGATCGCCCACCTGTCCGTGATCGTCCTGCGCTTCCGGGAGCCCGACGGGCCGAGGGCGTTCCGGGTCCCGCTGTCCGTGCGCGTCGGCCGAGGCTCGATTCCGCTTCCGGCCGCGCTGGGTGCCCTGCTGTCGGCCGCGGGCTGGATCAGCGTTGTCGCCCTCCACGAGGGGGCCCGAGTCGTGGGCGGGGCGTGGTTGCTGGGCGGCCTCCTGCTGTACGTGATCTACCGGCGCGGGCAGGGGAAGGAGCTGACGCGGCGCTTCACCATTCCCGAAGCCGCGCTGCGAGAGCGTTCGTCGGGGGCGGAGTACGGGAGCATCCTGGTGCCGGTCTTCGGCGAGCAGCTCGACGACGACATCGTGGGAACCGCCGGTCGGCTCGCGGCGGAGCGTGCCGACGACGCGGAGGGGGGAGCGGTCCTCGAAGCGCTTTACGTGTTCGAGATCCCGATGTCATTGCCGATCGACGCGCGCGTGCCGGAGGACCGGCTGCGGCGAGCCAAGGAGGTGCTGGCCCGCGCCAAGCAGGTCGGAGAGGAATACGAGGGCGTCGAGGTGGCCACCGCGATGGTCCGCGGCCGCACCGCCGGCCAGGCCATCGTGGCCGAGGCGCGCCGCCGCGGGGTCGAGGCGATCGTGCTCGCGGCCGAGGAGCCGACCCGGATCAAGGGCGGGGCGGTGCTCGGCGGGAGGGGCCGCGCCCGCGACCGGTACGTCGGTGACACCACGCGCTACGTGGTCGAAAAGGCCCCTTGCATGGTGATTCTCACGGCCGCTCCCTCGGACGGCGCCGGCCCCCGCGAAGGGGTCGCGCCTTAGCAAGGGCCCCTTGTAGAGTGGCACGCGTATGTTCGTGCTCATCGTGGGGTCGGGGCGAGTGGGGTCCGCCATCGCCAAGGCCATGCTGGCCGAGGGCCACGAAGTGTCGGTCCTGGACGAGGATCCAGAGGCCATAGCGCTGCTCGACAAGGGCCAGGACCAGAGCTGGGAGGACGTCGGCGGCCGCTTCACCGTGGGGACCGCGCTCGAGATCGACGCGCTCCTGGCCGCCGGTATCGAGCAGGCCGACGCGTTCGTCGCCTCGACCGACGGCGACAACACCAACCTGGTGATCGCGCAGATCGCCAAGCGCCGCTTCGACGTGGAGCGGGTGGTTGTCCGGGTGCTCGATCCGGCCCGCGCCCGCTGGTACGCCGAGCAGGGGCTCCAGACCGTCTGTCCTACGCAGACCGCGATCGAGCTGCTCGAGGCGGCGGTGCGGGGGCAGATCCGCTTCGAAGGGGTCTCCGGCTAGCCATGTACGTGCTGATCGTGGGAGCAGGCAAGGTCGGTTGGAACCTGACACGCGAGCTGTTCCAGAAGAACCACGAGGTGACGGTCATCGAGTCCGACCCGAACCGCTACGCCAAGGTCGAAGAGGAGCTCGAGCACAGCGTGCAGTACGGCGACGGCTCCGAGCTGTGGGTGCTGGAGCGCGCCGGCATCGAGCGCGCCGACCTGGTGATCGCGGTGACCGGCGACGACGAGGACAACATCCTCATCTCCCAGGTCGCGCGCGAGAAGTACGGCGTGGAGCGGATCGTGGCCCGCTGCAACAACCCGCGCAACCTCCAGCACTTCGAGCTGCTCGGGATCAAGCCGGCCGTGTCGGCTACCGACCTGATCCTTCGCCTGATCGAGCACGAGGTGCCGCAGTACGGCCTCGTGCACCTGCTCGACCTGCCGCAGGAGCGGCTCGAGATCATCGAGCTCGAGGTGGCCGACGGATCGGAGGCCGCCGGCAAGCCGGTCAAGGACCTCGGCCTGCCGGACGGCTCGCTCGTGATCTCGGTGCTGCGCGACGGGGCCGGGTTCGTGCCGGCCGGCGACTCGATCGTCCAGGCCGGCGACGAGGTGCTGCTGGTGCTCGACGTGGGCCTCGAGTCGCGGGTCACCGAGCGCTTCACGAGCCGCACGCCCGAGGTCGCTTGAGGCCCGCCGCGTGGCCTCGCGCTCGGTCGATTACCTGCTGATCGGAGGGGGCATGGCCGCGGCCAACTGCTCGCGCTGGCTGCGCGAGGAGGGAGCCGGCGGCTCGATCCTGCTCGTGACGCGCGAGCCCCACCCGCCCTACAATCGCCCGCCGCTCTCGAAGGGCTACCTGCGCGGCGAGGAGCAGGTCGAGGACATCCTCTTCCGCCCCGACGACTGGTGGGGCGAGCAGGACGTCGAGCTGGTGACGCGCACGAGCGTGATGAAGCTCGATACCGGCGAGCGCGTGGCGACGCTGTCGAGCAAGGAGGAGATCTCATTCGACAAGGCGCTGCTCGCGACGGGCGCCAACGTCAGGCGGCTGCGGGTCGACGGCTGCGACCTCGACGGCATCCACTACCTGCGCGCGATCGGCAACTCGGACGGCATCCGGGAGGCCGCTTCCCAGGCGGAGCGGGCCGTGCTGATCGGCGGAAGCTACATCGGCACCGAGGTGGCGGCCTCGCTCGTCCACGGTCACGACGTCAAGTGCGCGATCGTGATGATGGAGGACGTCACGCTCGAGCGGGCGTTCGGAAAGGAGGTCGGCGGCTACTTCCAGCGCGTGCTGGAGGAGCACGGGATCGAGCTCCACGGCGGGGAAGAGCTGGAGCGCTTCGAGGGCTCGGACGGCCGCGTTAGCAAGGTGGTCCTGAAGAGCGGCACCGCGCTCGACTGCGACATGGTCGTGATCGGCGTCGGCGTAGCTCCCGACGTGACCCTCGCCAAGGCGGCCGGCCTGGAGCTGGGGGAGGCCGGCGGCGTGAAGTGCTCAGCCGGGCTCGAGTCCTCGGTTCCCGGCATCTTCGCCGCCGGCGACATCTGCGAGTACGACAGCCCGATCCACGGCCGCCCGCTCCGCATCGAGCACTGGGATGTGGCCTTCAACCAGGGCAAGACAGCGGCCCTGAACATGCTCGGCCGCGGAGTCGAGCACGACGTAGTGCCCTACTTCTTCAGCGACCTGGCCGACTGGAGCTCGATGGAGTACGTCGGCCCCGGCTCGGGCGACCCCGTGATCCGCGGCTCGATGGACGACGGCGACTTCACCGCGTTCTACGTGGACGGCGGCAAGGTGACGGCCGCCCTGACGGTGGGCCGCTCCGACGACCTGGAGCACGCGAAGCGCTTCATGTCGGACGGCTCCACGCCCGACCCGAGCGCCCTCGCGGACGAGAGCACCGACCTGGACTCCCTTTAACCCTGGCGCCCTGGGGGGCGACTGCGGGGCAGGGATTCGAACCCCGATTCCGCGGTCCAGAGCCGCGTGTCTTGCCATTAGACGACCCCGCAAGGGCTGGCGAGTCTAGCGCCGGGTCCTTCGGTTCCGGCCGGCGCAGCTCCTCTGTCCGAACTGTCACAGCCAGATGCCGAATTTTTCGGGACGAAATGGCCGTCGGCGGGTTCAAGTCGTGGTGGATGAAGCGGCTTGAGTCCTAGCTACTGTCCGGAAGGTCGAGTCGGAGGAGGTTCGCATGGGCATTTCGCGCTGGATCGTGCTGGTTGTCGTCGTCTCCGGGCTGGTGGTTGCCGGATGCGGTGAGGATGAGGAGACGTCGCAGGGCGGTGGGCAGGCGGAGACCGAGCAGGCCGAGACGGGTCAGGCCACCGAGCCGTCCAAGCCCGCGGCCCAGACGGTCAAGGTGAGTGCGACGGACTTCGCCTTCGACCCGGCCAATCCGCGGGTCAAGGCCGGGGTCGTGAAGTTCGAGCTCACCAATGACGGCCAGGCTCCCCACGCGCTCGAGGTCGAGGCCCCGGGCGGGGAGGTCGAGACCGACGTCATCGAGGCGGGCCAGTCAGCGACGGTCGAGGCCGACCTCTCGGAGGGCGGCAGCGTGACCATGTACTGCCGGTCGGCAATCACCGCCAGATGGGCATGGAGGGTGAGATCCGTGTGGCCGGCGCGTCGGCC
>DATACN010000039.1:0-6342 GCA_036258995.1 Thermoleophilaceae bacterium
GTCACGACAACGCCCTCGCGCGCCACCCAGCCGCTCCCCTGCACACCGAGGCCGCAGGCGGTGCCGGTGACCCTGACCACGCTCGCGGCCGCGGCCCGGACCTGGGGGTCGCGCGCGATCGCCGCGTTTGGCGGCGGCACGCGCGGCGCCGGCCCGTCGATCTCGGGAAACGGGTCGAAGCGCGCCAGGGCCTTGAGGATCGGTCCCGATGGCGGCAGAACGCCGTTCAGCTCCTTCAGGATCGCCGACCGCTGGAACGGCTCGCGCAGCTCGCGCGCGCCGGGGGTCTGGAGCGCGACCGCGCCGATGATCCAGACGAGCCCCAGCCCCAGACAGGCCACCAGCACGGCGCCGCCCGCTCCGTCCAGGACCCCGAGCCGCTGCCCCAGCCGCAACCTCAACTGCACTCCGATGATCTCGAGTGCCGAGGCGAGCGCCCCGCCCAGCAGCAGTGCGCCTCCCAGGGCGAACAGCGGCGCGTAGGGGGACCGCGAGCCCTCCTCCAGCAGAATCGGTCCGAGCCGGGAGCCGATGAAAGCGCCGCCCACGAATCCGGCCAGGGACAGCGCCCCGACGATCAGCCCCTGCGCGTAACCCCATATGGCCATCAGCGCCGTGAAGGCGATGATGATCCAGTCGAGCGCGGTCACGGGCGCGGGGCAGCCTAATTGACGGCGGGGGGCCGCCAAGCCGCGGCTACCCTAGACCGGCTCCGACCGTGATCCCCTATGCAAGCGAGCGCCGCAGGCGCCTGATCCGCCGCGGCCTACCCGCCCTCGGCGCCGTGGCCTCGATCTCGTTGGTGCTGGGCCTGCTGCTCGGCTCGGAGGTCCGGTCGGGCGCCGAGCAGGCCGCCGTCGACTACGTGGAGGCTTGGGAGCGCGGCGACTGGCAGGCGATGCACCGCCTGCTGACGCCGGACTCGCGCCGCCGGGTGGCCGCCGGCGAGTTCGCCGAGGCGCACCGCGCCGCGGTGGGCGAGGCCACCGCAGTCACGGTCGAGGCCGAGGACCCCGATGGGGAGCGCGACGGCCGCCAGATCGTGCCCATGATCGTGCGCACGCGGATCTTCGGCGAGATCCGCGGCGAGCTGGCGCTGCCGGTCCGCGGAGAGGACGTCGCCTGGGCGCCCCACCTGGTCTTCCCGGGGCTGGACGAGGGCGTCTCGCTCACCCGCCGCAGCAAGGCTCCCGAGCGCGCCGCGATCCTCTCGCGCGACGACAAGGTCCTGGCGGAGGGGCCCGCGGAGACCCGCAGCTCGCCCCTGGGACCGCTGTCGAGCTCGATAGCGGGCCGCCTCGAGCCGGAGGAGACCGCCCTCGAACGCAACGCGCTCTACGCGCGCGGGTTCCCCCACGACTGGCCGGTGGGCCAGTCGGGCCTGGAGGCGGTGTTCGAGCGCCGGCTGAGGGGCCGGCCGGGAGGCGAGCTGCTGGCCGGCACCCGGGTGGTCGCCTCGGCGCGCCCGCGCGCGGCCAGGCCGGTGCGCACCACCATCGACACCGGCGTCCAGGAGGCCGCCGACCTGGCCCTGGCCGGGCGCTTCGGGGGTATCGCCGCCCTCGACGCCCGCACCGGCGAGGTGCGCGCCCTCGCCGGCGTGGCCTTCTCGGCGCCCCAGCCGCCGGGCTCGACCTTCAAGATCGTCACCACCACCGCCGCGCTCGAGTCGCGGCTCGTCAGGCCCCGGGACGAGTTCCCGGTCGAGCAGGCCGCGATCATCGACGGCGTCGAGCTCGAGAACGCCAACGGCGAGTTCTGCGGCGGGACCTTCACGAACAGCTTCGCCCACTCCTGCAACTCGGTCTTCGCCCCGCTTGGGGTCAAGGTCGGGGCCGAGCGCCTGGTGGCGGCCGCCGAGCGCTACGGCTTCAACGAGGAACGGACGCTGCCCGGCGAGCTGCCGAGCACGATCCCACCGGCCGCCGACATCACCTCACCGCTCGAGGTCGGCGCGACCGCCATCGGGCAGGGCCGCGTTCTGGCGACTCCACTGATGCTCGCGTCGATCGCGCAGACGGTCGCGGCCGGCGGAGTGCGCTCAGAGCCGACGCTGGCCGCCGACCACCCGCGCACCCGCCGGACGCGGGTGACCAGCCGCCGCGTGGCCCGGACGCTCGGGCGGTTGATGATCGGCGTCGTGGACTACGGCACGGGGACCGCCTCCGCGATCCCCGGCGTCAAGGTGGCCGGCAAGACCGGCACCGCAGAGCTCGAGGACACTCGCGGGCCGAACGCCGAGGAGGCCGCCTCCGACCCCTCGAACACCGACGCCTGGTTCACCGCCTACGCGCCCGCGGGCCGGCCACGGATCGCCGCCGCCGCGATGTTCGTGCGGGCCGGGGCCGGCGGCGCGGTCGCGGCTCCCGCGGTGCGGATCGTGCTCGAAGCAGGCCTGGCCCGCTAGTCGGGGACCGGGACCGCTAGATGTCGAGCTCGAACTTGCGCGTCTCGCGCTTGCCGGTGCTCGGGTCGAACGGCGCCTGAACCTCGAGCTCGAGCGGGCGGTTCTCGGTTGCGTCGAGCGGTAGCCGGAAGAGCAGCATCGAGGCCCCGGTCGGGCCCTGCTGGGCGACGCTGCCGACCTGCGGGATGCACTGGTCGGGGTCGAGCCTCTGCGGCTGGTAGGCGAAGACGTTGTCCTCGGGCAGCTCGACCGGCTCGAACTCGGTGCCCTGATTGTCGGTCACGACGAAGTGCTCCGCGGTCTCGACGGGCTCCTCCCCCTCGTTGCAGACCTGGATGAAGACGCCGTAGAGGGTCTCGTCTCGCGGTGGCGTCTCCCCCAGGTAATAGTCGCGATCGGGGACCGTCTCGAGGTTGAGCTGCCTGGTCTGGAAGACGTTGTAGTAGGCACGGCCGATCGGGATCGCGAGGCCCTCGCGCGCGGGTTCCTCGATCCCGGCCTCCTCGCTCGGCTTGCCGCAGGCGGCCAGCAGCAGGCAGGCTGTGGCGGCGAGCGCGCAGGCGGCGACGGAGCGGAGCAGGACCATCGGCGCGGGCATCCTATTGGCCGAGCTCGCGCGGGCTCGCGGCCCCGAGCTCGCTCCGTCGGGCGGGATCCATCCCGGTGGCCGCGCCGAAGCGGGCGGCCTTGGCGGGCTCATAGCCGGCCACCGTAGCCCGGGCCAGCGGCTTGCCGGGCGGCTCCTCGAAGCTCATCCGCAGCCGCTCGAGCGCGATCTTGGCGTTGCGCTTCATCCAGCGGGCGGCGCCGAATTCGTGCAGCCGGTCGATGACCGTGGCGGGCTCGCTCAGCATGGTGAGCTCCACGCGCGTTGTGCGTCCGGACTCGGGCGAGAAGTCGTAGACGGCCACAGAGCGGTTGCGGGCCCGCCTCCCCCACCTGATCTCCTCGACGACGCGCCGCGGCCGGTCGGCGTCCTTGATCGACAGCTCCGCCCACTGGCCGCGCAGCTTGAAGCGCGCCGCGGCGCCCTTGCCGACAGGATCCACCCGCGCGAGGCGGTAGTCCTCGAGGTAGTGGTCCGTATAGGCGGGCCGCGCCGCCAGGTCGGCCACGAAGTCGTACACGTCCTCACGCGGGGCGGAGATGTGCGTTTCCACCGTGACCTGGCGCACGGCGCGTGATTCTATGGCGTGCTCTCAGGCGGCCTTCGAGACCACCGCGAGCTGCCGGTCCCCCACGCGGACGCGCTCCACGCGCACCGCGATGCGGTGATCCTCGGGCAGGTCGAGGAAGCACAGCTCGCAGAGAAGACGCCCCGAGTCGAGCTCGTGCAACCGCTCCCCCGCCAGTGGAGTCCGCTCGCAGCGCTCGCAGCGCGCTCCGTCGGACTCGAGCGCGCCGAGGCTGCTGCGCAGGAGCATCGCGTCGAGGTCTGGCATGCAGACAGGTTCTCGTCGCACGCGCTCATCCCTGCCACCACCCATTTCGGACTACGGATGTCAAACACGGGTACCAGCTTTTGGCCAGAAACATGAATAACCCCGCAATTTGCGGGATCTTCACTTGTCTTGCTTGATGCACTCGATACCATCCTGGCCTCCGGGCCCGCCCCGAGGAGAGATAAATGGAAGCCTTCAGCGCCGGGACTCTTGCAGGCGCCGGCTCCTTCGAATGTGACGCCTGTGGGTTCGCAATAGCGCTCCAGGAGCTGGACGAAGTTCCCCCCTGCCCCGAATGCGGGGGGCGGAAGTTCAAGCGTGCCTCGCTCTTCAGCCGGCCGGTGCCGCGCGACGACCAGCACGAGGTCGAGGGCGAGCCGGACTGGCTCGGGGAGGCCCGCGAAGCGCTCGTGGCCGATGGCGACTATCTCGCCTTCGAGGCCGACGATCGGGTGCACGTGACCCCGCTACAGGACGGCTGGACCAGGGTCGGCCGCAGCCTTTCGGCGCATGTTCGCTTCGACGACCCGACGGTCTCGCGGCGTCACGCGCTGGTCTACCGCGACGACGACGGCGCGCGGATCCTCGACGACCGCAGCCTCAACGGAGTCTTCCGCAACGGCGAGCGGGTGGAGCTGGCCGAGCTCGACGACGGCGACGAGATCGCCGTTGGCCGCTTCCGCCTCTACTTCATCTGCCTGAGCGGCCGCGGAACGCGCTCTGCCGAGAGCGTGAGCGGCGCCGTCGGCTAGGCGCCGGGCCGCCTAGACGAAGTTCGGGTAGGTCGTCATGCCGCCGTCCACGAAGACGGTGGTGCCGGTCACGTAGGAGGCGTCCGGTGAGGCCAGCCAGGCCACCGCGCCGGCGATCTCCTCCGGCTGGCCCAGCCGGTCGAGCGGGATCTCGTCCAGCACTCGCTGCCGCGCCTCGGGATCGTCGACCCAGTCCTCGTTGATCGGCGTGACGATCGCCCCCGGCCCCACGTTCACCACGCGCACGCGCGGCGCCAGCTCCCTGGCGATCGTCTGGGCGAAGAGCTTGACCGCTCCCTTGCTCGCGCAGTAGTGGCTGAACTCGGGCCACGGGATCAACTCGTGCACGCTCGATACGTTCACGATCACGCCGTCGCGATCCTCCGGAAGGCGGCGAGCCAGCTCGCGCGAGCAGAGGAATGTGCCCGTCAGGTTCACCCGGAGCACCTTCTCCCAGTCGTCGAGGGGCATGTCGACGAGCAGGTAGGGCATCTCGATGCCGGCGTTGTTGACGAGCACGTCGACCGGGCCGCCGAGGGCCTCCTCAGCGCCGGCGAAGAAGCGCTCTACTGAGGCCTCGTCGCCGACGTCGCCCTCGAGCGCGACCGCCGCCGAGTCCGACTCCCCGATCTGCCGCACGACCTCGTCGGCCGCGTCGGGATCGCGCAGGTAGTTCAAGGCCACCGCGGCCCCGTCGGCGCCCAGCCGCAGGCAGGTGGCGCGGCCGATCCCGGTGTTGCCCCCGGTCACGAGAGCCCGCCGGCCCTCGAGCGGTCGCCTGCGCTCGGCCACGGCCGGAAGCTACCTCAACGGAGGGGTTGACCCCGGCGTCGCGGCGGGTGTAGAAGAGCACCAGCGACGAAAGGAGCCACGATGGCCCGGAAGATGGCCGACTGCCGACGCTGGCCGAGCGAGTCGAACTGCTCGCTGGTCATAATCGGCGAGGAGGATGAAGTCGTGCGCGCCGCCGCCGAGCACGCCGCGTCGGTGCACGGCCACGAGGACACGCCCGAGATGCGCGAGCAGGTCAAGGACTTCCTCGAGCCCGCCGAGGCGTACCAGGCAGAAGGACGCGAGCAGGAGGAGATGCCCGCCTAGCAGGTTCCCGCAGCTCCGATCGCCTGGTGCAGGGCCCGGCAACGGCGGACCCTCGTAGCGCCGGGACTACTCGGTCGACACCGACGGGTCGGTCTGCTCCTTCTCGGGGACCGACATCACGAAGTGGCTCTTGGGGTCGCCGGCCAGCTTCATGATCCGGTCGGCCTCCTCGTCCTGGCCGGTGGCGCGCAGCTCGTCGGCGTAGTGGCCGAGCAGCTCCTGCACGTCGAGCACGCCTTCGGTGTCGAGGTCCTCGAGCGCGATCTTGGCGCCCTTGCCCTTGCGTAGCCGGAGCGCCTCGCGGGTCAGGTTCCAGTCCTCCTTGACGCGCAGGTAGACCCGGCCGCCGGTCTGGCCGGCGCAGAACCACGGGCCGGGGTCGCCGAGGACCACGGCGCGCCCCGCCGTCATGTACTCGAAAGCGAAGCCCTTGATGTTGGCCCGGTCGGCCACACAGCCCAGGGAGTCGTCCAGCGGCTGCCCGGGCTCGCCGCCGATCACTACGTCGGCGCCCGACAGGCGGATGCAGAAGCGCGAGTCGGCGTCGCCCTGCACGAACAGCCGCCCGCGCTGGGCGCCGTAGGCGAATGACTTGCCCACCGATCCGTTGACCCGCTTGCCGAAGCGGTTCCTGCCCTTCATC